>NZ_JBFPDP010000021.1:15461-87926 GCF_040830845.1 Sivoneniella epilithica UHCC 1019 | reverse complement strand
TTTTGAGTTTTGAGTTTTGAGTTTTGAGTTTTGAGTTTTGAGTTTTGAGTTTTGAGTTTTGAGTTTTGAGTTTTGAGCAGGGATTTCAGCCCCATCGCCCTAAAGCTTGCAGGGCATTCATCAAGAGCGCACCGAAAATCAACATCATGCCGATGAGTTCGCTTTGGGTAGGAACTTCGCCCAATTGTGCCCAAGCAAACAGTACGCCCAAAGCTGGATTGAGGAGGGTGCCTAGTCCAGCGGTGCCAGCGGATAGGTTGGTCAGGGCATAGAGCCAGAGGAATTGGGCGATCGCGGTGGCAGGAATGACGTTATAGACCAGTGCGCTGATCAGTTCGGGTGACCAGACAATGGGTTCAGACGGCACAATCAACGCCGCGATCGCCAAAGGGATTACGCCAAAGAGAGTTTGCCAAGTGGTCAGCGACAGCAAATCGAGCGTCATCGTCTGCTGCATTTTTTTGGCAACGATCGCCCCAGCCCCCCAGCTAATTCCCGCCGTCACTGCCAGAACGGTACTCAGCAGCGTTCCGGTCATGTGCAGCGGATTGAGGATGAACAGAAACCCCGTGAGGCTGAGGGCGATCGCCACCCATTGCAACTTGTGAACCCGTTCTCCTAGCCAAAACCAAGCAAACAACAGCACCCAAAATGGCATGGTGTAGACTAGAACCGCTGTTTTTCCAGCACCGCCGCTGACCAGTGCCCAGTTTGCCAACCCATACACTCCAGAAGATTGCAAAACACCCAACCAAAAAGAGCCAGCGATCGCTTGCGGTTTCAGCGGTTTTCGTAACCCAATCATCACCAGCAACAACACCAAACCGCCTAACCCATTGCGGAGGGCGGCAAACGTAAACGGAGAGGCATACTGCACGGCAATTTTCATCTGCACCCAGTTGTAACCCCAAATGAACGCTAGCAGCAATAACGCCAAAATTGCTCTATTGGACGAAGATTTAGACTGGGACACTTGGGGTGCGGGGTAAAGAGTGCAGAGTGCAAAGTGGGAAGTGTAAAGTAGGCACATCGTGCCTTTTGCAATTCTCTCAAATTACCATTCCTACCCTGATTCCTATGCAATTGCGGCAACAAGTTGGCTTTTACTTAGAAGATTTTGAAACGCCTGTTGGTAAGGGATTAAACCTAGGAATCACTGGACTGGTATTGGTGTCTTCTGCCATTTTTGTTGCGGAAACCTATGGGCTGCCAGACTCGGTGCGATCGCTGCTCGAAACTGCGGATCAGGCAATCCTCTATCTGTTTTCAGTGGAATACTTAGTGCGGCTATGGTGTGCAGAAAACAAGCGGCAGTACTGCTTTAGCCTCTACGCCATTATTGATTTGCTAGCGATTTTGCCCTTATTCATTGGCGTATTTGATATTCGGTTTATCCGAGTTTTTCGCTGGTTTCGGATTTTGCGCCTGATTCGGTTTCTAGAAGGCAAAACGATTGTAGGCTATGTCAGCCGTGAAGATAGCGCGATCGTTACTCGTATCTTGCTGACGCTGTTTATCATTATCTTTGTGTTTTCAGGGCTGATTTATCAGGCAGAACATCCCAAAAATCCTGAAAAATTTGGCACCTTTTTGGATGCAGTCTATTTTTCCATTGCCACCATGACAACAGTAGGCTTTGGCGATGTCACTCCCGCAACTGAACTGGGTCGATTCCTCACCATTTTGATGATTCTCACCGGAATTGCACTGATTCCTTGGCAACTGGGCGACCTGATTCGCCGCTTAGTCAAAACTACCAACAAGGTAGAAATCATTTGCCCCGATTGTGCCTTGGCGTTTCACGATGCCGATGCTCAGTATTGCCGATCCTGCGGCACTAAACTCGCGCAGGGATGCCCCATTAAGAGAGTTGAAAATTTGGGATGAAAAATGAAAGGCAAGTGGCGAGTGGCGAGTGGCAAAGGATGAATGGCGATCGCGTTCCAGTTCATACTCTACAAATCCTACCTAGCCCATTTTTTAATCAATTAAATCTACTTGACCAATCTCTACCCGTTCCAAAACTCGATTGATGTTCAGTCGATCTGCTTCTGTAACGTGCTGATTAGAAAGCAACAAGGACGTAAGTTGAAGATGTTGGTAGCGAGAAACCTGCTTAGAGACGAGAATCTGTTCGATGGTAGCGCTAAAGATAGGGTTTGCTTTGTTGGAAGTTCGCATAATTTTTCTGAATTACATCTTTAGTCTTCATCCTCTTTTTAGCGTTCCCTGCTTTTGTATTAAAAAATACAGGTTACTTATAAATGGAGTTCAAACTTAATAGAATTCAGATTATCCAACTTGGATTGAAGGTGGCATGGCATCTTTTTGTTGGCAGTCTATATTTGCAGAACTTGACATTCAGAGTTAAAAATCAACCTTCTGATTTTGTTTTTTGTGTGAAGATCTAAATGTCTAGTCTGTTGGGAGGTAGTGCAATGCCAATTTGGGTAAATGAACAAATTGATCCCTGTGGAATTCTGCACACCTGTATTGCCTGTTGCGATGAAGATCAGGCGCAGGATTGCCATGAATCATTTAAAGAAAATCTGACGGATCAACAGCGATCGGAGGGATGGACGGCAAGTATGCGTCAGGTGCAATCTTGGGACGAGGTGCCAGTCAACGCTTTGAAGCTGGATTAGTCTAGATGTGAGATGCAGGATACAGAGTGCGAAATGCTGTTTGCTCGGTAGCACACTCGCAGATACAAAACGAATGACTAAGCTATGATACTTACTCCTATTGTCTCTGCCTTTTACGAAAAGGCACTACCCCTGAGACTTTACTAGTGAGGCGATCGCTGATTGACTTCTAACCCTAATCTGGGTTGTAGCGTATCTCGCTTTGCCCATTCCAATTTGCCCATTCACATAAATAGGGGCAGTTTATCAAAACCACCCCTACACTGCTGTCTATTTAGATTAGTTAGATGCATTGATAGTTTGAACAACCTATTCTCATTCTGAGAAGCTTCACCAATGCCCTTTTGCAAACACAACCCGTTAAAGACTACATGTTTTTGTTAGGCAAATCTTTCGAGCCGCCCATAATTAAGTCTTTTCCTGCACCCTTAGCATTTTGCTTCGCTTGGTCAGCGACTTGGGGAGCCGCATCACTTGCTCGTTCTAGGTTTTGCTTGATGTTATTTATACCCCGCTCGGTGCCTTTAGCAAAATCTTTTTGCAGTTTTTCAGCACTCTGCTGCACATTCTTAGCTGATTCTTGTGCCTTATCACCCAAAGGATTTTCCCGACGTAAATTGCTCACTGCTTCTTTAGGAGAATCTACTCGATTTTTTAGGTTGCCTTGGGCACGCTCAACATACTTTTTATTGTGCATTTGGGTTTTATCAGAATCATATTTAACATCATCGTTGTAGTTGTTCATCCCACCTGCTGGACGCTGTACTGCATCATACATTTCCTTTTGAAGTTTGCCTTGACCAGCGTAAGGATTGGGGTCGCTAACTGCTTTAGTTGCATCAGCAACTTTAGAACTGCAAGCAGTGTTAAACATTAGCAAAAAACCAGCAAGCATCACGATCGCAATCTGTTTTAATTGAAGTTTCTTTAAGCTAGAAACAATATCCGCTATTAGGTTAGAAATTAAATCTTTCATAACTTTCTCCATTTACATTATTCGATGTATCTGGATGGTAGCGGGTTACTCAATTGATTCTCATCTAACCAAAGAGCTAATTTTGCCATCAGAAAGAATCTGTGACTCTTACTTTAGAAGGATCGTTTGCCAACCATAGTCTGCATTGTCAAACAACCTAATTTCTATAGCCCAACTAATTCTCGTGCTTCTAGCCCAATTAACTTTTGCGCGATCGCGAGTCTAGTTTCCAGCTTTGCCACACTAAACTCATTCCGTAGATGTTCCAATCGTGCTACGGCATGAGCTTTCTCAGTATTCAGCCGATTAATTGCATCACAAGCCTGACGATATTCATGATTTGCCTGCAAGATTTCAAACCGCCGTGCCCGTCGCTGATTGTCGTTTTTTAAGTTCGCTTCAAATGCAGAAATTTTATCTGCGTTTCCTTCTAGTCGAGCAAGATGTAATCGCATGTCTGCAAGCTGATGTTCAACCTCATTCACTGCTTGGGAAGCTTGCGCGATCGCGCTGGGATATTGACTCAAATTCAGTTTCATCGCAACCTCTATAGAACTTACCGTTCAAGACTTAAAACTTGTTTTTGAAATTTATAAAGCTAGGCAACTAGTTCTACTAATTGCGGCATTTGCACCCGACTTGGAACTTCCGTCATTGGTGCTAACGGCTTCGACGAGATCGCAGCTTCTTCCAATACATTGACTTCAATCTTGATTGCCACTAAATAAGAGCCTGCCCGTTCACCCACTGCCCGTGCCACTAATTCCGCTAAAGCAGGATGTTCAGCCGTAATCGGATCTCGAAGGGTGCATCGATCCCACTCATACTTTGCAGCCGGGTCTAAGTTAAGAATGTAGTGCTTAGTCATAGTAAAGCTTATTTTGGTTCTTATGTACTATTCTAATAGAACAAAAAGAGACCTGCAACAATCTTAGTGAGGGGGTATGGCAACGGATGAGTAGATTAGGAAACAAAGATCCTTGAGAAATAAGGAACAACGGACGGTGATTATCTGGGCTTTTCCTTGTACTGCTGTAAATGGAAAGAGATCAAAATATTTGAAACATTAGAGACCGCTCAAAAGTCTA
Source organism: Sivoneniella epilithica UHCC 1019 (assembly GCF_040830845.1). Lineage (NCBI taxonomy): Bacteria > Bacillati > Cyanobacteriota > Cyanophyceae > Leptolyngbyales > Leptolyngbyaceae > Sivoneniella > Sivoneniella epilithica. Next base: position 83,217 of record NZ_JBFPDP010000021.1, on the reverse strand, counting down.
AAATTAAGATACCTGATGACTAATGATTTCGAGTGGCAAATCCCAGCACAATTCCTTATGGGTATATAAAACACTGCTGTATTTTTATTAGGGACTTTTGGGGTATCAAACGACTAAGTTTCGCCTGATAATTACAGTCTTCTACCACTACTGTTTGGTTTTTTGTTCTGCTCTTTCCATCCAAGGAATTTTAATGATGAAGTATTTACTGGCAACATATTCGCTGATGGTGATGTTAGGAGGCATGGGGCATAGTTTGCCAGCTTTAGCCCAAAACACGCCTGTATCTTCTAAGCCAGCGATCGCGGACGAAGACTTAAAAAAATTTGTGATGGCGGCAAAAAAACTAGAAGCCATTTCTATAGAAAAAAATAGGCAAGAAACCCAAGCACTGCAAAAAGAACAATTGACGATTGACCGATTCAAAGAGATTTTTTTAGCCCAAAAAGATCCAAAAGCTCAGACAACTCAGCAAATTTCCAATGACGAAAAACAAAAATTCGATCGCGCGTTTACGTTGCTCAGCCAAATCCAGGATAAGACGCGCATCAAAATGGGAGAAGCTGTCCAAGGTGAAGGATTTGAAATTCCTCGCTTTTTGCAAATCTTAGATGCCATCCAAAAAAATCCTGACTTGCAAAAGAAAGTGGAGCAAATGCTAAAAGCCTCTGGCAAATAGGCGCAGGGTTTATCAGATTTATCAAAAGTTACTGCACGATCTACAGTGGCGGTTAGCAGGGAGCTATTAGGTTCTTGCTGACCGCTGCCCCTTATAGGACATTACCCTACTTCATGGATTCATCTTCTCATTCAGTTAGATTTTCACTTTCACTTTCTAGATGGATAAAAACTAGATGGATGAGGAGTGTAATGATTGGGTTTAGCGGCGCGATCGCGCTAGGAATCGCGAGTCCAGGTTATGGTGCTGAGCGGATTTTTGTTGCCTACAACATTTTGGAGCGGTCAATTTCTGTTAGAGCTTTAGAAGATTACGCCAAGACAGGAGTGATGGACGAGGATCTGGCGGTCTATGCTCAGTATGCTCCCCAAAAAGTTCTGCAAGATCTTCGCAGCGCCCTCGTTGCCAAAGCCAATTTGAGTTCGGTAACCCTTGCCCAATTTCTCTACTCGCCCCAAGGAGATGCTGCTCTCAAGCGGCTAGGACAGGTGATTCAGCCAGAGTCGCGATTGTCGGGGTCTAAAGCAATTCGGGCAGCGTTGATTTTAGCAGCAGCGGAGCCAGACGGGTTGACCCTGCTCAATTTTTTGCGAAAATTTCCCACTCGCGGTATTCGGATTGATGTAGAGCGCAGTTTGCAGGTAGTGGGCGAACTGAACCGATTGATTAGCCAATCCCAAAAAGCGACTGAAGCGGTTACTCAGCAAGCTCTAGCAGAAAGTGTTTCCGATCCCCCGATCGCCTCAGAGTTATCACTCGATTTACGTCAGCCCGGTACTTACAAATTTGAGAAGCAAACAATCACGCTAAATGACCCAAATCGAACGACAGTGTTTGCGTTGCCGGGTGTACTGGGTAATCAACCCGCGACTGGTGAAACAACCCCTACGGAAATTGCCCCAATTGCGCGATCGGGAGCCGATTTATTAAAAGGGCGAATTTATCCAGTTGATCTTTACCTGCCTGATCCTAGCCGCACAACCGCGCCTAATTCTGTACCGGTGATTGTTATTTCCCATGGATTGGCTTCCGATCGCACCAGCTTTGCGTACCTTGCCCAGCACCTTGCCTCTCATGGCTTTGCCGTGTTGGTGCCAGAGCATCCTGGTAGCAATCGTAGTCAGATACAAGCGTTACTGACTGGGGCTGCCAGTGAAATCGCCGAACCAACGGAGTTTGTCAATCGTCCGCTAGATGTTACCTATTTGCTGAACTACTTGGAGCGGCAAGCTCCCACTAATCCAGCTTACCAAGCTCTTAACCTAAAGCAGGTTGGAATTATTGGGCAATCCTTTGGCGGCTATACTGCCTTGGCGTTGGCGGGTGCGCCGATTAATTTCAAGGAACTCGATCGCACCTGTCGTAATCTAGAAAACACCTTCAATGTTTCTCTGCTGTTGCAATGTCGAGCGCAGCAGCTTGAAGTCAGCACTCCAGTCCAAACTGAGTTTCGCGACCCTCGAATTGCGGTAGCGATTGCCCTCAACCCAATTACTAGCGCCATTTTAGGACAAGACAGCATCAGCAAAATTACCATTCCAACCCTGATTCTTGCAGGCAATGCCGATACCGTCGCACCAGCTTTATTTGAGCAAATACAACCCTTTACGTGGCTGACAACAACCGACAAATATTTGGTGCAGCTAATTCCTGGCACTCACTTTTCAGTCATTGGTGAAGGGGAGATGGGCAGTGATGCCGTTGACTTGCCGCCAGAAGTGATTGGTCCCAATCCCGAAATTGCGCGTCGCTATACTAAAGCCATTTCTCTTGCCTTTTTTCAGACTTACATTGCGAATCAATCTGCCTATCGCCCTTATCTTAGTGATATCTATGTGCGATCGTTGACAGAAACACTGATTCCAATTGATTTAGTCCGCTCTTTGCCTGTCAGTAATCTCAATATCAATGGGCAGGTTGAAAGCAGCCAATAACAGTTGGACTATTAAGACGGGCAGTTGTAGTTTATTAAACAGTTTTAGTATGAATAAAAAATTCCTCCTGGATCATTGATTGATCCAGGAGGAAAATTAAACACCATGGGAGAGACTTGTATAAAATAGGCTTCGATAAACTTGACTATGCGTCGGGTAAAAGGCTGCTGGAATACGCATCCAAATCACTATAAGCAGGTACGCGAGTTGCGAAATCAACTTTAGTCCCTGTCACCGCCTCAGATAGCTGCTCGAAAGATTCAGATCGCCAGTTGCGCTCATGAATAGGCTTAGACTGCTCTCCGCGAAAGTAAGCCATTGTTCCTAGAACTGCCACTGCTACCCAGCCGACTACAAATAATGCAATTAAGATAGTCATCTTGACTCCTAGTAAAGCTTTGTTTCACTCTGTAAATAAATGTAACAGATTGAAATATAAACGGCAAGTTGATCAAGGGGTAGTGAAACCCGATCAGGTGAAAGATGTTTTAAATTTTGCTCTTAGCAGATTTTTTTAGGCAGATATTCCTAGGCGAGGTTCTGACTCGATGAATGGTTTCCGCATAAATTTGAAGGATTGTGTCTGTTTTTTTCTGCCAATTGAAGGATTTTAAAACTCGGTGTCGTCCTGTTCTCCCCATTTTTTCGCGCAGCGTGGGAGATTGGGCTAGGCGCACCATTGCGGTGGATAGACCGTGAATGAATTCTTCACGAGATTGAGGACTTACTAAAACCCCACAGGACTCATCTATGTAGTCCATTGGTCCTCCCCATTTCGTTGCAATCACGGGTAAGCCTGTCGCCATTGCCTCTAAAACGACTGCCCCTCCAGATTCAAATAGGCTAGGAAGCACCAAAACGTCAGCAGCTTGTAAACGTCGCGCACATTCCTTTTGAGAAAGCCAGCCCGAAAATTGTATCGCAGGGCGGCGATCGCCCTTTTTGCTAGTGTACTGTTCGTCATTCAGCCCTAAGTCTGCCGCAAGTTGCATCAAACCATCCTGAGCTACCCCATCTCCAATAATTTCTAGGGTTGCTGGCAATTGATCAAGAACTTGTTGAAAGGCAGGCAGCAACAAATCAAGCCCTTTCCAACCCAACAAACGACCCATGAAAATAAATTTTACGGGTCGCAATTCATGCTTTGTATTATCTTCATTTGGGTGTGGTAAATGTGGAGTCAATCCATTTAGCTTGGCATGGGAAGAAAATTTCGATCGCCATAACAAAACATCAACACCGTTTTCAACCAGTTCAACTACTTTCCCTTGAACTCCATCAGGCAAAGCTTTTCGAGTCCGTTTATTCGCAACTAATAAAGTTGCGGCTAGCTTTTTACCTGGAATTAACGTGTTGAGCAGGTTGGATAATAGCCGACCGATAAAGACGGTAAAAGTCACGAGTTTTCCTTCATGATGCCGAAAAGCAGGGGGGAAAGTCATACCGCCATTCATTGGACCAATCACTACGGGGGCACCTAGACCAAAGATCAAAGAAGGAATTTTAGGCGAAACAAAAATAGGCTGATGAATTACATCAACCTGTTTATTTTGGACTAATTTTTTAATTAGACGACGCTGATAAAGTTGCGTTAGCATCGTCATTGCAAATCCACAAGTGATTTCAAAAATTTTTCGAGGTAAATACTTTCCTGTGGATGACAGCAGCCGATGCCAACGAGTATCAGGAACAAAGTAAATGCGATCGCAATCCGCAGGGAATTGAGTTAGCAACTCATTGCGAGTTCGTTCATGAACGACTAACCAAGCCTCAATTTTTCGCTGTCGTAATTCCCGAAAATAGTGAACTGGCAGTGCCGCTTCGCCCCCAAATTTCATCGAAGCATGTTCTGCAACAATTAAGATTCGTAGGTCTTGAGTATCTGGATAAGGCTGAGCAAATGTATCATCCTCATCCTTAGTTAATTGATGTTGATCGCTGAATGAGCCTTGTATCTGAGAAATAGAAAGGAATTGGGGTTGAAACATAATGCTTTTGACAGGGCAACTACACGATACCTAGGGCTTTTGTGGGATTTATCTGGCTAGAATTTTGCGCTAGATTTGCTGAGATTGGGGCGATCTCGCAACCTCAACCGAAGCGACAGATTCTAAAGCAATGAAGTCCTTGTCTGGGAACAAAACAGGCAGCTTTTGCAATATCTGCCGCCGCCATATTAGTACGGTAGATACCGGTACTAAGGTGAGTAGGCAACCAACTAAGCTAAGAACTGTATCGCCACTTCCTGCGCCAATTAACGCACCCGTTGTCAGGCAAAATGTCAGGCTGGCAAGTGAAAAAATAGGTGCGTTTCTAATCAATACTGCAAACGGCAAAAGCACTGAAGGATACCAAGACATGAGCCAGGGTGTTGCTCCCAACAGCAGCGCCATTGTGACCCAGCCCAAATCGGTTACTAAATTGACTTCTAAGTAGTTTCGTTTGAGATAAGGCTGGAGCAGTTTCCAACTATAGAAAATGGCAAAACCTAGAACTGTAATCCGGCTTAACTGCTGAATAATCGGCTGATTTTCAAGGAAAGTTGCTCCGGTAAAAAACGATAGTCCCAAATTGATCAGGTGATGAATAGAACGTGCTGTTAATCCAGAAACGCCAGGATTAAGCAAGCTTTTCCAGGCTACTAAAGTTGGAAAAATAGTTTGACTCAAAATTAGAACAATCACAGCTAGACTAGCTAAGGCGATCGCTAAAGTTTTCCAGAGCCGCCGCGAGATTAAAAAACCTACTACAAGTGGCAACCAAATAATTGGCAATGTTTTCGTTAAAAAGCCGACGGCGATCGCTAAAATTGCTGCAACATAGCGGCGATGATACAAACATCCAATCAAAATAATGACTGAACAGCATAAAAATACATCTACATGGGCATCTGCAACATGAGCGATTAAAAGGAATGGATTGAGCAAGTATGCGATCGTCAATTTACTGCGGCTTGGAGAGTCTTTGAGCAAGCGCCAAATCAAATGAGCATTAAGAATATAAACTAGTAAACAAAATAGTTTAAATACATAAACTCCTAAAATTGGATTTACTCGAATAAACACAGCCGAGCTAATAAAAAACAGTTGAGAAACGGGTCCATAGGTAGAAGTTTGCAGCCAATAAAGCAGCGGCATTAGCACACTAGAAACATGACTGGCAGGAATAACAAATGGATTTACACCTCTTAACTGCATTAGCCCGTACTGTAAATAAAGATAAATGTCATTGCTTAGGGGGTATGCAATAAGCGCAAGTAGCAAGAATGGAATTGCAGGTTTGATAATCTGCTTAAATTTCAACTTGTTTGAGATGGGTTGACTGCGAAATAGCCAAATAAGATAGCAACTGCACAAACTAATATAGGAAATCGTTGACAATATCCGAATAAAACTAACACCATTAAACGATTCACTGTTGAAGTTAGTCTCCTCACCCGCGATCGCTTCAAAAAAACTGGCTATTCCTCCAACAGCTAACACCACACAAAGAATTGATGCAGTGATAAGTGCGAAGGTATATAGAATTTGGCTTCTAGCAAAGTTTTTCAGCATAGTACTTTACGAAAACTAAGGATTTTCAGTTGAGATGCATCATTGAAGAAGTTTCATTTTCAAAGAAACACTCTTGGCTTTAGTTAACCTGAGTGACTCGCCAGTTAAGCTTTAAGTTAATCCAAAAGTTCCAGACGGTAACAATCGCGATCGCTAGAAAGTTTGCAAGGTAGGCATTCAGATGAAATCCATTAAAAAGAAGATTGAGCAGCAGAATTTTAAGGATCAGTCCCATCAAACAGATGATGTTAAATTTGAGAAATCGCTTAAGTGTTTGCTGCCTACCAAACTGCTTTTGAGCAAGATCTTTGAATGTCCAGCGATCGTTCCAAAGAAAGTTATTAACAATCGCTAGTTCACCTGCAAAGATGGCACTTCGCGTTAAGCCGAAACTTAAAATGGCATAGAAAAAATATAGGAGTGCCATATCAACTAGCAGTCCCGATAAGCCTACAAATGCAAAGCGAATGAACCGCCCTACTGGAAAATTAATCTGTTTGCCCCAATGTCCTAAACGCCCGGAATCAACCCGCAGCCGTACCAAATGGTGTAGATAATCTTTATATTGCCGCCAAGTGACTTTGCTTTCGCCAACCTCACGTTCTTGAAACACATAGCCGACTTCAGCGATTTGTCGAATATTACCGCGACCAATGACTTCTAATAAGATCTTATAGCCAACTGGATTAAGCGGAATCTCAGCGATCGCCTGACGTTTTACTAGAAAATAGCCACTCATCGGGTCAGAGACGCTGCTCAATACTCTAGGTAAAATCATCAGTCCTAATAGTTGTGCGCCGCGTGATAAGATTCGCCGGGTTGCACTCCAACTACTCACCCCACCTCCTTCCACATGACGACTAGCAACCGCCAAGTCTGCACCCCGATCAATCTTCTCTAATAGTTTTAGTAATACCTCTGGTGGATGCTGTAAGTCTGCGTCGATTACACCTACAACTTCGCCTCGTGCAGCCTGCCAGCCTCGAATTACAGCGGTTGATAATCCCCGTTCCTGTTGTCGTCGCATGACCTGCAAATTAGGATACTGATCGGTCAAATGTTGAGCATATTCCCAAGTGCGATCGGGGCTATTATCATCAACAATCAGCAATTCATAATCGTTAGGCAATACTTCGTCTAGAATCTGGCTCAGTTGGGCAACCATTTTCTCAATACTGTCCCGTTCATTGAATGTTGGAATAATCAGAGAAAAGTATATTGGAAATACTAAACTAGAGGTTGATGCAGCGCTTCCATCCATCGAAAAGGACTGAGGCAACCTTGACACTTGAAGTAAGCCGGATGGCACTGGTAGCTGATGCTTTTGTTGGATGCTAATCATTGGGGTCTGTTGAGTTAGCAGGTCTATGAATCATGACAATAATCACCGCCTAACATTCTAAAGTTGAACCAAACAGTTTTAGATGTAGGCTGTTTGATTTACTAATGAAAGTTGGCTAAACAACTGTCAAGGTACATTCAAAAGCAAGTGAGTGTAAATATCCCTGTAGACAGACATAATATTTAATACTTATGTGTACGAAAATAGTGTTGTAACACTGACAACTTTTTTGTAGAAACAAAGCAAGTCACAGCAACTAAATTTTTTCAAATAAATTTAGTCATCGTTGCAGTACGAAGATGTTTTAAAACCGATTTTATTTTTATCTAGTGAACTAAGCAGCGTCTGAAAATCAGTTAATCGCGCGATCGCTCAAGCGATCGCAGGACAAAACATCTCCGTATAGTTTTGCTAAATGAATATCATCGGCATAGAGCGGCACGGAAGTTATTTAGAGAAATCTTGAGTGCAGTTTAAAGAACACGCTCTGCAATTCTTAGCTTTGCTGATCGTGCCCTGACATTTTCCTGGATTTCTTCATCAGTGGCAATAATTGGCTTTTTGGTCAACACTTTTAGCAGGGGCGATTCTTTTAGTCGATGTTTGACGATGCGATCTTCCAAACTGTGAAAGCTGATGACCACTAATCTGCCGCCTTCATTCAGCCAGGTAGGTGCAGTTTGCACCAGCGTTTCCAACACGTCTAGTTCGCGGTTAACAGCAATCCGCAGTGCTTGAAAGGTGCGTGTGGCGGGATGAATGCGTCCATAGCGATAGGAAGGAGGAACGGAGTAGAAAATCGTATCTGTTAGTTCTTTTGTAGTTGTAAACGGGCGCTTTTCGATAATCCGATGAGCAATTTTACGCGACAGGCGTTCTTCACCATAGGTATAAATTAGATTGGCTAAGTCGGTTTCATGCCAATGGTTGACAATTTCAGCAGCAGTAAGCTCCTGGGTTTGATCCATCCGCATATCGAGCGGTGCCTCTTGCCGAAAGCTAAAACCGCGATCGCTAACATCTAGCTGGGCAGAACTCACGCCCAAATCCGCTAAAACGCCGTCGAATTTAGTATCGCCAGGGTTGAAGCTAGCGAAGTTGATATGGTGAAACTGAACGCGATCGCCATACTCAGCCAAAGTTAGTTGTGCCGCTGCGATCGCCCGTTCATCTTGATCCAACGCCGTGACTTTCACCGTTGCTGCTGTATCTAAAACTAAGCGGCTGTGCCCTCCACCCCCCACCGTGGCATCTAGATAATGCCCTCCTGATTGCACGTTTAACCCTTCCACAACTTCCTGTTGCAATACTGGAATGTGAATAAAATCTGGGAATTGTTTAATCCTTGAAAATTCAGCGCTCACATCATCACCCAACATTCATCCACATAGCCTTTACTTAGTGTATCTGGGATACCTTAAAGCATCTCCAACTTGGGCAACTCATTCTAAAATAATATTCCACGATGAGAATAATAAAGAGGAGATAAAGCTACTTGCAATATGCACTCAAACACACAAATATTTGCGTCAAATCACACAGTCTTGCCAAGTTCAAGGGAATACTAGAGATTGGAAATCAGAATAATAGTCTTGGAATAATAATTTTAATACCGGAATAATCGTTCTGATTCTTGTAGTAACCTCGGTGCATCGACAAGCTAAACGGCGAACCACTTTATTATCTATGCAACTCAACCGAGAGAGATAGCAGTATGACTAGAAATATGACACAATACTGGGTAATGCGTTTTAGCAGCGCGATCGCGTTGGGGCTGGCTCTAGCTCCCCTTTCTGTTGATGCTGTTTCCGCATCTCAACCTAAATCAAGCTCAGCGTTACAAAATCGCGGCACCTTTCGTATTAGTCAAAGCTTTAAGCCACCCAATCGCGGTACTCCACCCCCAACAGCAGGCGGAGCCACTCGCGGCAATTCTTGCGTTCCCAACCATAAAAAACCAATTTCTCTAATTCCCAAAGATCGATTAGGGCTAACCTTCAGCGCCAACCCTACTTTTTATTGGCATGTCCCTACTTCTCCTGCAAAAGCGGCTAAGTTTTTGATCCTAACGAGCGATGATGTGGATGTTGTGTATGAAGCCACTATTCCGCTGCCTGCAAAATCGGGAATTATTAGCTACGCTTTGCCTAAAAATGCACCCCCGCTAGAAATTGGCAAACGCTATCACTGGTTTTTAACGTTGGACTGTAACCCTGCTAATCCTAGTGTTAATCCGATTACGGAAGGCTGGACAGAACGCATTGCCCCAGATGTTGCTCTGCTGAAACAGGTAGAAAAAGCTGACTTGAAAACTCGCGCCTCTCTGTATGCGGGGAGTGGCATTTGGCATGAAGCAGTGACCACGCTTCACGCTCTCCGCCGCACTAATCCTCAAGATGTTAGTGCGATCGATGGATGGAACGAATTGCTGAAATCAGTGGGTTTGAGCGCGATCGCCACAGAACCGCTGTTGGATATAACTGTTAGTCAAAATCCAGTGAAAAAATAATTGGGATGGGCGCACATATAGTCAAAAACTGACCCTACGCATGTTAGCAGCGTTCAAACAGAATCTTTGGCGATGGCGAGGAGTACTGATTGCAGTACCCACTGTTGTGGGTGTCGTTGCGCTATTGCGTCTTGCTGGATTATTGCAGACGCTAGAGTTAGCATCGTTAGATCAGTTATTTCTTCTGCGCCCCCAGGAAGCGGTTGATTCTCGAATTCTAATTGTCACTATTGATGAAACGGATATCCAGAAATTGCAACGGTATCCGATAACGGATGCAGTGATGGCACAACTGCTAAACAATTTGAAGCAGCATAGTCCTACGGCGATCGGATTAGATATTTACCGCGATTTGCCCCAGCCGCCAGGACATGAAGCCTTACTCAAAATTTTTAACACTACGCCTAACCTAGTTGGGGTGCAAAAAATTGGCTCTACTGCGGACAGTTCATCGGTTGCGCCGCCACCCGCCTTACAGAAACGCGATCAGGCAGGCGCAAACGATCTGCCGCTAGATATCGATGGCAAGGTGCGACGTGGGCTTTTGTCGGCTACTACTCAGGCAGGTGATTCTATTTTTAGTTTTGGGTTCAAACTGGCATATCACTACTTGCAGCGCCAAGGCGTAGAGAGCAACCTGACTACCGATGGTCAGATTTATGCGGGATCAGCCATATTCCCACCCTTTGAAGAAAACGATGGTGGCTATATTCGCGCAGGGGCGGGTAGTTATCAAGTTTTGATTAACTATCGTGGCGGCATCGATCGCTTTCAGCGAGTTGGCATCATGGAGGTGCTAGAGAACCGGGTTGCGCCAGAGTTAGTCCGCGATCGCATTGTGCTAATTGGCAATATTGCTGAAAGCTACAAAGATTTGTTTTATACCCCTTTTAGCGGTCGGCTGGGCACTCCTGAACGCACCCCCGGAGTTGCAATCCATGCCAATCTGATTAGTCACATTTTAGGAGCGGCGTTGGATCAGCGTCGCCTCATTCAATCGTTGCCAGATTGGGCAGAATATTTATGGATTTTTGGATGGACGGCGATCGGAGGGGTGCTTTGTTGGCAGCAGCGTTTGACGAGCGGTAATACCCAACTCTTGCTGTTGAAGCGTTTTCGGCTAGTGGTGGCTGGGGGCGTGCTGCTAGTCAGTGGCTATGGTGCTTTTTTGCTGGGCTGGTGGATTCCCTTGGTGCCGGCTCTGATGGGACTGGCAGGAGCGGCGGTTTCTGTTACGGGTTACCTGGCTCATAGTGCTGGAGAAATGCGAAAAACGTTTGGGCGCTATCTTACCGATGAAGTGGTTTCTAACTTGCTTGAAACTCCTTCTGGTTTGCAGTTAGGCGGTGAGCGGCGCAAGGTTACTATATTGATGTCTGATCTGCGAGGATTTTCTGCTGTCTCGGAATGGCTGCCGCCTGAGAAAGTTGTGACGCTACTAAACCTTTATTTGGGGGTGATGGCAGAGGTTGTGGACGGATACAAAGGCACGATCAATGAGTTTATTGGCGATGGCATTTTTATTATGTTTGGTGCGCCTGTGCGTCGTGCGGATGATGCTCAACGGGCGATCGCCTGTGCGGTTGCAATGCAGTGTGCTATGAGTGCTGTGAACGAACAAAATCAACAGCTTGGGCTACCCGCGATCGAAATGGGGATTGGCATTAATACGGGGGAGGTTGTGGTCGGCAATGTTGGCTCCCAAAAACGTGCTAAATATACGGTCATTGGCAGCCATGTCAACCTAGCCGCTCGGATTGAATCCTATACCGTGGGTGGGCAAGTTTTGATTTCTGAGGACACTCTCAAAGATGCAAATTGTGATGTATTGATCGATGGGCAACTTCAAGTGGAACCTAAAGGAATTCGCGTTCCAATCACCTTGTATGAAGTGGGCGGCATTGGTATTCCCTACAATCTTAAGCTGCCGGTGGAAACAGATGTTTTGTTACCTCTTGAGCCAACAGTATTTTTGGAGTATACGGTTCTAGAAGGAAAACATGCCGTTGGTACTCTGTTTCAAGGCGTTCTGACGCAATTGTCTGATTTCAGTGCTGAGTTGCAAACAGACCATGCACTCGATTTACTTAGCAACCTAAAACTACATCTGAAAACTGGACGCGATCGCGCTCCAGTAACGGGTGATTTATATGCCAAAGTTCTGAAAAAAGCAGCAAATCAAGATAATCGTTTCCTGATTCGCTTTACCTCTGTGCCGCCAGAAATCGCCACCGTTTTAGCATCGCTGCGCCAAGTTTAAAAAGTACTTTGCAATGATTCAAAAGTGATATTCTTGGCTGTAAAGTCTATCTAAAGACATAGGGAATGTTATCCAAGAAACATAACCATGAATGGATTTATAACTCGAATTTTCACTCTTTTAGGAGAGGCATTAAGCGGTGGACTAAAACTATGATAGAGCGATGTTAGCAAGTGAGTTAATCACAAAGGGGATACCTTCATGAGTAACGATAAAAAGAATTTTGATGATAGAAATGATGCCAATCTAGATCCAATTACGGGTGAACCGGGTGCCCATCCTGTTGGGACTGGCGTAGGTGCTGCGGGTGCTGGTGCAGTTGGCACAGCGATAGGTGCTGCGGTGGGTGGACCTGTTGGCGCTGCGGTCGGTGCAGTGGTCGGATCTGTTGTAGGCGGTTTAGCTGGCAAAAACGCGGCAGAACACATCAACCCAACGATGGAAGATGAATATTGGCGGAACAATCATGCGTCTCAGCCTTACTATGACAAAGATCATGACTACAACGATTATCAACCTGCTTATCGGGCTGGATATGAAGGCTATGGGCGCTATGGAACCGCAGGTAAAACCTACGATGATGCAGAGCCAGATCTGAGAAGCGACTATGAAAAAGATAGAGGTGGTGCGGGTTTAGCATGGGATAAAGCTAAGTATGCTGCGAAAGACGCTTGGCATCGAGTTGAGAATGCGATTCCCGATGGCGATCGCCAGTATCTCAATGAGGTAACAGTGGATAATCAAACTCCGAGAATGCAACGCGATCACATTACTACTACTACCCCTATCGTCGATTCATCTGGTTCTGTAGTAGATAATCAAACTCCGAGAATGCAACGCGATCGCACTGACTAACAACATCGCACTGACTAAATAATTACAATCCTAACTCAATAATTTGAGTAGCTGAATAAAAGGGAAAGGTAACTATAGTTGCTTTTCCCTTTTGCTTATTTATCGCTAAGCAAACAAGAATCATCCTTATGATAGGTTTCTGGTTTCCTTTGTAAACAGTATTTTGAGGGCGTAGACATTACTCAAAACGTATGATTGAGGTTGGCGCTTTTTACCTGGGTAATAGTCGATGTCAGTTTGTTGTCTGGGCACCGTTGCTTAAGCAAGTTAGAGTCAATATCATTAGTTCTGAGCCGCAAGTTGCGCCGATGCAGCAGGATGAACAGGGCTACTGGTGTGTTATTGCTGAACCTGTGGAACCGGGAGACTGTTACTTTTATCAGCTAAATGGTGAGAGTGAGCGCCCTGATCCAGCATCGCGATCGCAACCTCAAGGCGTACATGGTGCTTCTCAGGTTATTGATCAAGCGTTTCACTGGTCAGATAAGGACTGGACTGGAATTGCACTACAAGACATGATTCTCTACGAAGTTCATGTGGGCACGTTTACACCTCAAGGCACGTTTGAAGCAATTATTCCTCGCCTGCCTCGCCTCAAAGAACTAGGAATCACCGCTATTGAGATTATGCCCGTAGCTCAAGTTCCCGGTCAAAAGCAGGGGGAGACTGAAGAGGCTTATCGGAACTGGGGCTACGATGGCGTATATCCCTATGCTGTGCAGAATTCCTATGGCGGAGTTCAAGGTTTAAAGCAATTGGTGAATGCGTGTCATCAACAGGGAATTGCCGTCGTTTTAGATGTGGTGTATAACCATTTAGGTCCAGAAGGCAATTACCTAGGAAATTTTGCGCCCTACTTCACTTCTAAGTTTCGACCCATTTGGGGTGAAGCACTTAATTTTGACGATGCCTACTGTGATGGAGTTCGCAATTATTTTTTGGGAAATGCTCTGTATTGGTTTGAAACCTTTCACATTGATGGGTTGCGATTGGATGCCATTCAGGGCATTTATGATCTGAGTGCAAAACATTTTTTAGAAGAACTTGCCGAGAAAGTCGCCGATCTTTCTCAACAACTAGGTAGAAAGCTTTACCTGACAGCAGAAAGTGATTTGAACGATGTTCGCGTGATTCGTCCTCAAGCAGTAGGTGGATACGATATCGATGCTCAGTGGTGCGATGATTTTCATCATGCGTTGCATACCTTGGTTACAGGAGAGCAGCACGGTTACTATCAAGATTTTGGGCGAGTTGAGGATCTAGCAAAATCACTGCGAGAAGGGTTTATCTACTCAGGACAATATTCCCTTGATCGCCATCGTTGTCATGGCAATTCATCGATCGCTGAACCCGCTGAGCAATTCATTATTTGTTCTCAAAATCACGACCAAACTGGAAATCGGATTTTGGGTGAACGATTAACCCAATTGACCAGTTTTGAAGGGCTAAAACTGACTGCTGCTGTGGTATTGCTGTCGCCCTTTGTGCCATTGCTATTTATGGGTGAGGAGTATGGTGAATCTGCTCCATTCTCGTATTTCATCAGCCATTCCGATCTCGAATTAGTCGCTGCGATTCAAAAATCAAAAGATGAAGAGTTCAAGCAGATTGGCTATGACGGCGACTCTTATGATCCAGCCTCACTTGAGGTATTTGAGCAGTGCAAACTTAACTGGGACTTGCAACATGAGGAAAAACATCAAGTCTTGTGGCAATTTTATCAACATCTAATTCAACTTCGGCGATCGCATCCAGCGCTGAAAAAGCTAGATAAGCAAAGTTTAGAAGTAACGGTGAATGAAGCGGATCGCATTCTAATTATGCGTCGCTGGAGCGACCAAGAGCAGGTGTTGGCGATAGTAAATTTTAGCGATCGCGAAGTCAATATCAATACCATTCCCGATGGCAGTTGGCAGAAAATACTTGACACCGCTGAAGAAAAGTGGCGTGGATCAGGTGCAACATTGCCAGAAGAACTGACCTCCGATCAACCGCTAGCTGCTTCAGCAAAAAGCTTTACCCTTTATCAATCCTAACTTTTAGTTAACTCCACATCCTATGAAAATTCCTATTTCTACTTATCGAATTCAGTTTCATTCTGGATTTAACTTTGAAGCAGCCTACGCGATCGCCCATTATCTAGCAGCATTAGGAATCTCTGATCTCTATGCTTCTCCCATTTTCAAAGCGAGAGCAGGTAGCACTCATGGATATGATGTCGTTGATCCGACTCAGATTAATCCAGAAGTTGGCACCCCAAAGCAGTTTGATAGCTTAGTGAACACGCTTCAGCACCATCAAATAGGCTGGCTACAAGATATCGTACCCAATCACATGGCATACGATAGCACCAATCAATATTTGATGGATGTGTTGGAGAATGGACCCGATTCTGAGGCGATCGAGTTCTTTGATATCGAATGGAATCATGCCTATGACAGCTTTAAAGGTCGAGTTCTTGCACCACTATTGGGCGATTTATATGGAAACTGTTTAGAGAATGGCGAAATTCAACTGACCTACGACGAAGCAGGTTTGCACGTTAACTACCATAGCCTCAAGTTGCCAGTGCGAATCGAGTCTTATGTGCGTTTTATTACCACTCATCTTGGGCAACTCACGAAAGCATTAGGCAGAAAGCATCCTGATTTTATCAAGCTGTTAGGCAGCTTATACTTAATTAAAAGCATTCCAGCAGAAACCAAAGGCAGAGAGCGATCTGACCAGATTGCATTTGTGAAAGGATTGCTGTGGGAGTTATATAGTCAAAACACTGAAATCAAGAATTTATTTGATGCAAATGTGATTTCTTTTAATGGAATAGTGAACGACCCAGAAAGTTTTAACTTACTAGATAGTTTGTTATCTGAACAGTTTTATCGGCTTTCTTCTTGGAAGGTAGGTGCAGAGGAAATCAACTACAGGCGATTTTTTACGGTAAATGAATTGATTTCAGTCAAGGTGGAAACAAGCAAAGTTTTTCACAAAACTCATGCATTGATCGAGCAATGGATTAAAGATGGCAAAATCACAGGTTTGAGAGTCGATCATATTGATGGACTGTATCATCCGGCTGAATATCTAGAACGATTGCGAGAAAAAGTTGGCGATGTTTACATTACGGTTGAAAAGATTCTAGAACTACAGGAGCAAATGCCTGATGACTGGCAAACCGAGGGCACCAGCGGCTATGAGTTTCTCAACTATCTAAATGGAGTTTTTTGTCAGTCTCAACATGAGTCAGATTTTCAAACGGTTTATACTCGCTTTACGGGGGCACGAGCTTCTTATGAGCAATTGGTGGCTGACAACAAGCATTTGATTATTGATAAGAATTTGGGGGGTGATGTCGATAATTTAGCGCAACGACTAAAATCGCTATCGGGTCAAACCCGTCAGGGAGTTGATTTCACTGCCTATGGGTTGAAGCGATCGCTCAGCGAAGTATTGGCATTATTCCCAGTTTATCGTACCTATGTGGCTTCAAATCAATTGAGTGAAGTCGATCAAGGATATATTCAATCGGCGATCGCTTCAGCAAAAGAAAGAATTCCACGGCTGATCAATGAACTTAACTACATCGAAAAAATTCTATTGAGGCAAGATGAAGATCTGTTAACAGAGGTGCAAAAAGAAGAGCGATTACACTTTGTGATGAAGTTTCAACAGTTGACAGGACCATTGATGGCAAAGGGAGTAGAGGATACTACACTCTACATTTACAACCGTTTGTTGTCGTTGAATGAAGTAGGCGGCAATCCTAGTCATTTTGGCATCACATTAGCGCAGTTTCATGACTTTAATCGTAAAAAATGCAATCGCTGGTTGCATTCTATGAACGCCTCCGCTACCCACGACACTAAGCGAGGGGAAGATGTGCGCGCCCGGTTAAATGTGTTGTCTGAAATACCATCAGAGTGGGAAGAACAGGTGCAGCGCTGGGCTGAGATCAATCAAGCCAAGAAGCAGCAAATTAAAGGAAAATCAATTCCCGATCGCAACGATGAGTATTTCTTATATCAAACTTTAGTGGGAGCTTTTCCCTTTGCTGAAGCTGACACTATAGCGTTTCGCGATCGCATCAAAGATTACATCATCAAAGCGATTCGAGAAGCTAAAGTGCATACAGCATGGCTGCAACCCGATAGCACCTATGAAGATAGCTATTTAGGTTTCATTGATAAACTTCTCGATTTTGAAGCCAAGAATGAGTTTCTACATGTTTTTCGTCCCTTTCAAAAGCAAATTGCAGCCTACGGCATTTTCAATTCCCTCTCTCAAGTGTTGTTAAAAAATACGGCTCCAGGAGTTCCTGATCTCTATCAGGGCTGTGAGTTGTGGGATCTGAGCTTAGTCGATCCAGATAATCGTCGTCCGGTGGATTATGCCCGACGACAAACTTATTTACAAGAGATTCAAGCGGGCATAGAGTCAGATTTTTTGAGCTTAATAAAGGATCTACTAGCAACGAAGGAAGAGGGTCGGATTAAGCTATTTTTGACGTATCAAGTATTGCAGGCAAGACAAAACTATCCGATGCTTTTTCAACAGGGTGACTATCAACCCTTGGAGGTTTCAGGCAGATTTGCGGATCACATCGTTGCCTTTGCAAGAACTTTTGAAGGTCAAGTGGCGATCACGATCGCTCCCCGCTTCCTCACCCCTGTTATTCAGCCCGATCAGCTTCCTTTAGATCACTCAATTTGGCAAGATACTCAAATTAATTTACCGTCTGCCATGTCAGAAAATTGGACAAACATAATTACTACTCAATCACTTTCAGCAAAGACTGCGATCAAATTAGGAGACGCATTAAAACAGTTTCCGGGTGCCTTACTCATTAGCCAAAATTAGGAGAACTAACGATGGTCAATCAACTTATTGGAACCTCGTTAGAGTTTCCATCAGAAGCGCAAATTCAACGCCTAAGAATCTACATTAAACAAACCTGGAAAACGCTTTATCGATCGCATAAACATATTCTAGAAGCTGCCCACGATGATAAGCTTAATCATGAACCCGGCACACCCTGGATTGTCTATATATCGCCTCAAGAAAATCAGGTTGAGATTGAGCAAGCCTTGCAAAAAGCAGTTCCCAAAAGTGAATGGCACCAAATTGAACTACGGGTTTTGCCATCGGAAGTAGACCAAATTCAAGAACATGGTTTACTCTATTTGCCACATCCATACGTGGTTCCTGGCGGACGTTTTAACGAAATGTATGGCTGGGATAGTTACTTTATTCAGCTTGGGTTGCTGCGTGATGGAGAAGTTGATCTGGCAAAATGTATGGTTGAGCAATTGCTCTATGAAATTGAGCATTACGGCATCATTTTGAATGCTAATCGTACTTATATGTTATCGCGATCGCAGCCGCCAATACTTACACCGATGATTCTCGCCTTGTTTCAGCACACTCAGGATCATGAATGGTTGCAACGAGTGCTACCACTTGTTGAGCGTTATTACTACTACTGGATAGTGCCACCCCATCTCAATCAAGCAACTGGGTTATCGCGCTACTTTGCCTTGGGAGACGGTCCCGCGCCAGAAGTAGTCGCATCGGAAATAGATGAACAGGGAAAAACCCACTACGATCGCGTCCAGGAATACTATCGTCACTGTACAGTCAATGCCTACAATGTCGATCTCTACTACGATCACGAACAGGATACATTGACCGATTTGTTTTATAAAGGCGATCGCTCCATGCGCGAATCTGGCTTTGATATTTCCAATCGATTTGGTCCATTTAGTGTTGATATCATTCACTATGCGCCTGTTTGTCTAAATGTCTTGCTCTACAAAATGGAACAAGATATTGCTCAGATCTATACGCTCCTAAACCATGATGATATGTCTCAACAATGGCAGCAGCGCGCTAGCGATCGCCATCAGCGGATCGATCAATTTCTCTGGCATGAAGCAGACGGGCTGTATTACGACTATAACTTTCAAACCAATACTCAATGTCGCTATGAGTTTGCCACCACATTTTATCCCCTGTGGGCAGGCATTGCATCTGAATCACAGGCTGCTGCTGTAGCGCGATCGCTCGACAGGTTTGAAGTTGCGGGCGGTTTGCTCGCTAGCACTTATGCCAGCGGCAATCAATGGGATGCACCTTTCGGCTGGGCACCGTTGAATTTGATTGCGGTGCAAGGGTTGTTGAGATATGGCTACAAACAAGATGCAGAACGAATTGCTAAAAAGTTTGTAGCAATGGTTTCTAAGGAGTTTGAAAAAACTGGAACAATCGTTGAAAAATATGATGTTTGTCGATGTTCCGCCAATGTTTCTAATGAAATTCTGTTTGGTTACAGTTCCAATGAAATCGGCTTTGGCTGGACAAATGCCACGGTATTAGAGTTCTTACATTTGTTAGGTAAGTAAATAGGATCACCTTTTATGAGTGCCCTGAACTTGATGGAACTCTCAGGCATTTCTCAACGAAAACGACGCTGTTGCATAAAAGATGTGAGATAGGGAATAAAATAACGAGATTAAGCCCTTCTATTGCTGTGAGCATTGCAATGAAAATGAAACCCAAGCCACCCTATCGAGTCCGCAACTGGAGTGAATACGATGCTGCCCTGAAACAACTACGAGTAATCACTCACATTTGATGAAGCGCTATGAATCTTCCGCAATATCGTGTTTTTGTCTGCACCAAACAGCGCTCTGCTGATGATCCAGAAGGCTGTTGCTGTCGGATGGGAGGGCTGGATGTCTATGAAGCATTTCAAGCTGAAATTCAACAGCAGCAGTTGAGCGATCGCGTTAAAGTTTGCAAATCAGGCTGTCTGGATCACTGTGAAGCGGGAGCCGTCGCCTTAGTTTTTCAACCCAACGGCAATGAGTTCTCCTGGTTGCCCACCAAACTAAGGATGAAACTACGACGGTTACTATTTCCCAATCGCCATTATTATGGTCATCTGACGGGTGCAGATATTCCTGCGATCGTGGATAGTCATTTCATCAAAGGACAGCCGCTAAAACGATGCCAGATTTCCACCCCTAACTAAAAGTTGATCCCATCAAACGGACTAAACCCTATCTTTTGCTACACTCAAACTCAGTCCATAAACCTGCCAATCTGCCCATCTTCCCCTTATCTCTATCGCCATTTTCCCCTATGACTCGCCGCATCGCCGACCTCCTCCGCCACGGGCAGCCCACCGAAACCGTCACTATTAAAGGCTGGGTTCGCACCAAGCGCGAACAGAAAGAATTTAGCTTTGTGGAAGTGAATGACGGCTCTTCTATGGCAGGGCTACAAACGGTGATCAATCAGGATATGCCAGACTATGCTGCCACGATCAAACGGCTCAGCACCGGAGCATCCGTGGAAGTCTCCGGTACATTGGTAGAATCTCCGGCGAAAGGACAGCGGATCGAGTTGAAAGCCGATACTGTCACGGTGTATGGTGAAGCCGACGCAGAAACCTATCCCCTGCAAAAAAAACGGCACTCCTTTGAGTTTTTGCGAGATATTGGACATCTGCGCGGTCGTACCAATACGTTAGGCGCAGTGTTTCGGGTACGGAATGCGGTGGCAACAGCAATTCATCAGTTTTTTCAAGAGCGCGGCTTTCTCTGGGTGCATACGCCGATCATCAGCGCCAGTGATTGCGAAGGGGCGGGGGAAATGTTCACCGTCACGGGTTTTGATTTGAGCAAGGTGCCGTTAACCGATGATAAACAAGTGGATTTTAGCCGTGATTTTTTTGGCAAACATGCTTATCTCACCGTCAGCGGACAACTTGAAGCCGAAATTATGGCGATGGCGTTTAGCAATGTCTACACGTTTGGTCCCACGTTTCGGGCGGAAAACTCCAACACGTCGCGTCACCTAGCAGAATTTTGGATGGTGGAACCGGAAATGGCGTTCTGCGATTTGGATGGCGATATGGAACTGGCGGAGGCGTTTCTCAAATATGTGTTCCAGTTTGTGATGGAAACTTGCCCAGAAGATATGGAGTTTTTCAATCAGCGGATTGATGATTCGATTTTGGCGACGGCAGATAACATCATTAACAATGAGTTTGCGCGGGTGACTTATACGGACGCGATCGCCCTCCTCGAAAAATCCAGTAAACCGTTTGAATATCCAGTGGAATGGGGCTTGGATCTGCAATCCGAACATGAGCGCTACTTGGCAGAAGACCACTTCAAAAAGCCCACCATCATCACCGATTATCCCGCCAAGATCAAAGCCTTTTACATGCGAATGAATGACGATGGCAACACCGTCCGCGCGATGGATATTGTGGCTCCCAAAATCGGCGAAATTATCGGCGGTTCCCAGCGCGAAGAACGATTAGATGTCTTGGAACAACGGATTACCGCCCAAGGTCTCGACCTCGCTGATTACTGGTGGTATTTGGATTTACGTCGCTATGGCACTGTGCCCCACGCAGGCTTTGGGCTAGGTTTTGAGCGGCTGGTACAGTTCATGACGGGTATGGGCAACATCCGCGATGTGATTCCCTTCCCCCGCGCCCCCCAAGAAGTCGAGTTTTAGGTTTATCTGTATCTCGCACAAGTTTGATAATCATTGTTATAAGTTTTGAATGTTGAGTTTTGAGTTTTGAATGGTATCCTAAGCCCGTCCTGATAAATGGACTGGAACTATAAGCTCAGAATTGTAATTCTTGACTCATGTGTGCAAGAGGCACAAGATCTGAATTATCCCTGTTGACATGGAAAGAGCCTTGCCCAATCTTGTTGATTCCCCGGAGCAGATACCAGATTTTAGTTGTCTTCAGCTTAACCAACTGAAGGACTGCGATCGCGCGGCTCATGACTGGTATCGATTTGTGCTGTCCTTTCCGCCTCACTTGGTGCAGGATTATTTGGAGCGGTTTGGCATCACGGCGGAACAGCGTGTGCTAGACCCGTTTTGTGGCACCGGAACTACTGTGGTGGATGCCAAAATGCTGGGGATTGCCAGTGTGGGGGTGGAAGCGAACCCAATGGCGCACTTTGCCGGATCGGTGAAGCTCGATTGGAGTCCGAACCCCGATGAGTTGATGCAGCAGGCGGAACGAATTGCAGAACGATCGCTCAAAGAGATTGAGCGAGAGAAAGAATGGCGATCGCTGCCAGAAGAGAGCGTCAAAATTATTCTCAAAAACTCGATTAGTCCCTTACCGTTGCACAAAGCCCTAATTTTGAAGGAGCAGATTTTAGCGGAGCCGTCGGGTTATCAACGCCATTTGCTGCTGGCATTCGCACGGGCGATCGTCACCGATATTAGCAATCTGCGTTTTGGTCCAGAAGTTGGTGTGAGCCGCAAGCTCAAGCCCGATGCGCCCGTAGTTGAAGCATGGCTCGCACGAGTCATGGCAATGGCAGCCGACTTGCGCTATTTGCAAACCTTGCCCGATGCATCCGCCACGATTCACCATGCCGATTCGCGTCAGTTGTTGCAGGTACTAGAACCCAACTCGATCGATGCGGTGATCACCTCGCCGCCCTATCCCAACGAGAAAGATTACACCCGCACGACCCGGCTAGAGTCCGTGCTGTTGGGCTTTTTGAATAATAAGGCAGAGCTACGAGCGTTGAAACAAGGATCAATGCTGCGATCGAACACCCGCAATGTCTATAAAGCGGATCTCGATGATCAGTGGGTTTCTAAACACGCTGGCATTCAGCAGATTGCTCAAGCCATTGAAGATCGCCGAATTGAACTGGGTAAAACCAGTGGCTTTGAAAAGCTCTATCATCGTGCGGCAAAACACTACTTTGGCGGTATGGCAAAGCACCTAGCAGATTTGCGGCAATCACTCCGCCCTAATGCCCAACTTGCTTACGTTGTTGGCGATCAAAAGTCTTATCTTCAGGTGATGATTTACACCGGCAATCTATTAGCGGAGATTGCTGAAGGCTTAGGCTATGAGGTCGTTCGGATTGATCTATTTCGTACCCGCTTAGCAACCGCTTTAAAAGAACAAATTCGTGAAGAAGTGGTGGTGCTGCGCTGGTCGGGAAAGATGCCTGCGATCGCGTATCCATTCAGCGATATACCGCTGTAATTGTGAGTTTGAATCGCTACGGACAGATGATTGAGCGCGTTTTCCTATCGCGTTATCAAATAGGAGCGCTTGAAGTTGCATTTGAGCGTGAGGATCTTATTGCAGTTGCCCAAGAATTGGGTATCAAACTACCTAAAAATCTTGGTGATGTCATTTACAGCTTTCGCTATCGTGTCGATTTGCCAGAGTCCATTAATGCTCTTGCTCCATCAGGGAGGATCTGGATTATTCGCCCTGCGGGACGATCTCGTTATTGTTTTGTGGCTGTCAAGGAACAGGTACTAATTCCATCAGCAATGTTGGCAGAAACAAAAGTTCCAGATGCAACGCCTGGAATTGTTGCAATGTATGCTTTAAGTGACGAGCAAGCACTTTTGGCTAAACTTCGATACAACCGTCTCATTGATATTTTTACAGGGGTAACATGCTACTCCCTTCAAAATCACTTACGGACAAGTGTGCCTGAGCTAGGTCAAGTTGAGACTGATGAACTTTATGTGGGGGTTGATTGTCGGGGTGCCCATTATGTTTTTCCAGTGCAGGCAAAAGGTGGCAAAGACCGTTTAAGTATTGTCCAGATTGAACAGGATGCGGCTTTATGCGCGGCAAAATTTCCAAGACTAATTTGTCGTCCGATCGCTGCCCAATTTATGGATCAAAACCTGATCGCGCTTTTTGAATTTGAAATCACCAATGCTACCGTCCAAATTTCGGGAGAAAAGCATTACAGACTGATAGCCCTAAATTCTTTAGATGAATTGGATTTAGCTACTTATCAACAGCGTTCTTTTGATTAAATTAGCGAATCGCCCTTTGTGACGCTTCTATTTACCAATCTGCTTTGTTTAAGCTATTGACGATCGCCCCATCTTCGTCTAGCGTATACCACGACTCTTTTGAAGTCGATCGCTGACCACAGGATAAAGTGACAATGCTGCAAATTTTCACAAAAACCGACTATCTTCTGCGTGAAACCTTTCTAGGGCTGCGGCGCGGCGGCTGGATGAATTGGGCAGCCATCAGCACGATCGCAGTCCTGCTATTTTTGTTTGGCATTAGTGTGCAAGCATCCTGGCAGTTTGAAGGCTTGCTTAATCAATTTGGCAGCCAACTAGAAGTGTCTGCCTACCTCGATACGGGCGTACAGGCGACTGATTTGAAGCCAAGCATTGTGGCAATGCCAGAAGTTGCAGCCGTGGAAGCGGTTTCTAAAGAAGCAGCCTGGACCGCTTTAATTAAGGAATTGGGCATTTCAGAAATCAACGGCGCAACCCAACAGCTAGAAGGAAATCCCCTGGTTGACGAACTTAAGGTGAAAGCGAAATCTCCTGCTGGCGTACCGATTTTGGCAGCAAAGCTCTCGCAACTGGCAGGAGTGGATGAAGTAATCTTTGTAGATGAAGCCGTGAAACGAGTGGCTCAGCTTAATCAAGGTCTGAGTTGGCTGAGTGGAGTGGTAATTACGTTATTAAGCCTCACCGCGATCGCCGTCATTACTACCACCATTCGCCTGATTGTCATGTCCCGTCGGCGCGAAATTGAAGTGATGCAACTGGTGGGTGCCACCACAAGCTGGATCTATCTGCCGTTTATTTTGCAGGGGGTCACCTTTGGCGTAGTCGGAGCCGCGATCGCCTGGAGCCTACTGACTGCCTTCCAACAATTTCTCAATCGGCTCCTAGCTCAACAGCCAGAATTTATTCAATTCCTAACCCATGGCTTGCAGATCAGCCCCATCCAAAGCCTATTCCTCGCGATTATCTTACTGAGTTTAGGAAGTTCCGTTGGGATCATGGGCAGCTTGTTCGCCGTTCGCAAAATTGCCATGAGGTGACTATGAAATCCCAATGGGACTGTTTACTCCAAAATTTAGGCGAATGGCACGGGTCATTCACCCGCTTTTCGATACAGGGAAACGAACTGGAAGATACGCCAACCGTGGTTTCCTTGGAAGGGCTAAATGGCAACAAAACTATTCGCCAAATTGTCCGCCGCTTCACGCCTGCACCCAGTGAACTGTTTTTGGAATACAGCACTTTGGGGCGGGGAATCCTCTTTTTTGAAGCGGGCGCGTTTTCTCAAGGAGCGCTTCAGTTTGCACCGTTTTCAGAATTTGGCGCTGAGTTCGGCTTTATCTATGGCGATCGCCGCTTGCGATTCGTGCAGTTGTTTAATCGAGACAGCCAGTGCGATCGCGTTACCTTGATCCGAGAACATCGGGCAGGAACGGCAGTTTTAGAATGTCCTCCGTTGGCTGTGGAAGACCTGATCGGCACTTGGCAGGGAGAAGCCACAACGCTCTATCCCGACTGGCGAGAACCTACCACGGTTTCTAGCACCCTAAAAATTCAGCGAGAGGGCGATCGCTTGTTGCAAGAATTATCTTTTGGGTCGGGCACATCCAGCCAAGCGATCGCCTCAGTTGCAGAAATTGAGGACAATCGGCTGCTGTTTACCCAAAGCGTTCAACCTATTCAGGTGATGTTATTGCCCAATGGAGCATCCTCAAACTGCCCCGTGCAAATCAAAAAAGGAGACGCTTTTTTCTTAGAGGTTGGCTGGCTGATTCAGCCCAATCTGCGCCAACGAATGATCCGGAGCTATAGCGACAAGGGCGAATGGCTCAGTTTAACCCTAGTGACTGAACAAAAAGTTTCGGTTAAGTAGGGAACTTTAACCACTGGGGCATACTCAAGACAACGAGATGTTTGGGGTAGGCAAAAAGATGATTCCACTACGATATGGTTCACTCGCTACAGCGATCGCAGTCGGTTTGTTAACGGCTTACATCAATCCGACGCTGCCAGCCAATGGAATTTTAGCGGGGATTCAATCTCTCCCGAACGCGATTTCGCCAAGCAGATCTCTTACGGAAATCGCTCAAAAACCAGCCCTGCCGTTTCCGCTGGATGGCAAACCAGTCTATGTGCGCCAAGGAAATCAATGGCGAGAAGCTTTATTAACGGGCTATGCCTGGAATAGTCAATCGGGTGTGCGCTATGACGTGAAATATGTCCAGAGTGGCACCACCGAAAAAGGCGTTGGGGTTGACCGGATTAAGTCCTTAAACAGCGCTCAAAATGCCGGGATTGCTACCACGGTGTATGACGTATCCAGTCAAGCAGGAACTCAGCAGATGCTGAATGCTCACAACGACTGGCGTAAGCGAACGGGAGTTTCTGCTGTCACCTGGTCGCCCCAGTTGGCAACTGTTGCTCAGCAATGGGCAACCAAACTTTTGAAGGAAAATCGATTTGAGCATCGTCCAAACTCACGCTATGGAGAAAATCTAGCCGCTGCATCTGGACAGCAGTTGAGTCCAGAACGGGTGGTGAAAATGTGGGGTGAAGAAGTCAGCGATTACAACTACAAGACGAATACCTGTAAACCGGGCAAAATGTGCGGACACTATACGCAAATTGTCTGGCGCAGCACAAAACAAGTTGGGTGTGGCATGGCACGCGGCAACGGTCGGGAAGTGTGGGTTTGTAACTACGATCCACCGGGAAATTTTAGAGGACAAAAGCCGTATTAGCGAGATACTTTTACATCCAATAAACAAAAGCCGTATTAGCGAGATACTTTTATATCCAATAAACTCTAGTGTCGATTCCTAGCCAATTTTTGACGGCTATCCGACTCTATCGATTACCGAAGCGATCGCCGAAAGCTTTGAATCCTTACTGTGTAGTCAAATGGAAATTAGCCATGTCTCCCCTCAAATTTGTTTACTCCTGGTATCGCAACACGCTCCGTCAGCCCAAACTCCGCTGGTGGATCGTGGGCGGCACATTGCTTTATGTGCTGAATCCTTTTGACGTGGTGCCTGATGTGTTTCCGGTAGTGGGTCAAATCGATGATGCTGTGGTGGTCACCATTTTGGCAGCGGAAATGTCACAGGTTTTGCTAGATGGGAAGAAAGCGCGTAAAGAGCAAAAACAGAACAAGCATGAAAATTTGCTTGCGTAGTTTAAGCACATACTGGAATGCAGTCTGTCCTATCTAGCTGTATTATTCTGACAAACGCTTACACACAAACGCTTACACACAAACGCTTACACACAAGGGGCTTGACTGTCTATAAAGTAGTGCCAGTCAAGCCGATAATATTGAATCAGGTGCAGCCGAATGACTGGATGCAACGTTGGGTTTGACAAGCCTGAACTGAGCGCAAAAATTACCCCTTCCTTAAACTGCTGAAAGTCGCGATCGCTCTCTCCTGGCAATCTTGGTTTGTTAGATGAGGATTCCAACGCATTAGATTCAAATAGATGAGATGTAGATGCGATCGCCTCACCTCCACTGACTGGCTGACTGATTAATTCTGCAACTGCGGGTAGGTCTACTGAGTGGCTTGAAGTGATGGTTGTTCGGCGTACCAAATTTTGCGCTTGGCTTTGCCCGGATAGGTCTGTTTCGCCATTTAAGGGAAACGTGAGCGAAGGAATTTCGGTAAGGCGCTTTAGCCTAGAAGCAGCTTTGACACTGGGAAGCTGAAGCAGCATAGTGCGATACGAAAGGGTTGGTTGGGGCAACGGTTCAGGTTGGATTTCTGGGTTAGATGGGGGCGCGATCGCCGCAGGAATTTCACTTCGCACTAATCGCTCAAACTCATGAGTGAAATGGCAAAGCGGTTGCCCACGCCGCTGCCAAATGTGTAAAATTTGCTCCACCGAAACGGCTTTGTATCGCCCTTGATATAGAGCTTCGACGACGGACAACAAGATCCATTGCGCTGGATATGTTTTTAACCAGGCAGCCATTTGTTGCTCAACGGTTACGTCTAACTCAAAGCTGTAATGATGCAGCAAATTAGCGGCATGACTGACCGCCGCTTGAGTGGCAGCATCAATAGAATTATGTGGCAGATCTATCATAAAATCTCTGCTGTTGCAGAAAAGCCCCCGGTCTTCACCCCTATCGTCACAAAAGATGGCGATCGCTTGATTTAAGTTTAGTCGAATATTTGTGAAGGGCACGCCTCAGTCAATTAAACAAAGCCACCACTTTCCCGTCTTGACTAAAGTCTATATTGTCTTCTTCTAAAAAATTTGAGTTTTTAAGCTGTGTATATTTTTACTCAAGAATACAAATTATGTCTTCTATGATGTTCAAGATGAGCGTTCGACAGAGCTAAATTTCGGATTGGGTTATTGCTCTGTATCACGTCGTAAAACATCACGTCGTAAAACAGTTCAGCTTTAATTCACGAAAATTCGTCTATCTCTTCTCTACCTCTTCAAGGAGAATAGAGATCAACCATTCATGTAGGGTGTAGATGTAAAAGAACTACCGAGCGCGGTTTTGCAGCATTACCCACATGACGCGATCGCACATCCCCGTTTCCCTAAGTTTGTGCTGTTGCTGAAATTCCATCACGGCTTCGTAGGTTTGATCTTCAAAAAAACCATCCCGCGCGATCGCATAACCGTTAATGTTCAACAATCCTTGCAGTTCATAGACATCCAAACCCGAAAGCCCTTGACGCAGAATTCGGCTACCCGGTTTCACGCCAAGCTTGAGGGCTGCCCAAGTTTTGGGACCAATCACCGCATCTACCCGAAACCCATGGCGACGCTGAAAAATCATCACACAATCTTCAGTGCGACTGTCATATTCACCCGTAACCGCCAGCTTAAACCCAAACGCTTTTAGTAGTTCTTGTAGTTCAATCACCTCATCGCCCACATCCCACGGGCGTAAAATTGTACCCGTTGTAGCGGTATCAAGGGTCGCATAAATTGGGTTGAGGCGACTGTTAATTAAATGATGAATTGCCATAAAGCGGTGCAAAGTTGCTTACTCCCCACACCATACACCGCTCTCCAAAGCAAGTCGAGTTAACGATTACTCACGGCTTTATCATTTGCCTGAAGCACCTGGCTTACAGCTATAGGAATCACTCGCGACCCGCGTTCATTCGATTGATAGCCCCATTGCTGCTGACCATTGGACACGATCGCCAACCAGTTCGTTTCGTCGCGGCATCCCCCCAATAGCACACAGGATCGATTAGACTGCTGTGTCACATCCAAAAAGCGGAGGGCTTCAGGACGAGCATTGCGCCCATTGCGTTTGAGGATATCTTGGGCGATCGCGTCGGCAACTTGGCTAGGTAAAATGGGGCGACGATCCATCACAAGCTGGGTTCCTGTTTGATTGGTGCGATAAGACCAGTTCAGGGTGCCAGTGCTAACCTTCACCTCCCACCCTTCAATCGGTTGATACATCATTGGGCAAATGCTGCCGAAGCCAAAGGAACAGCTATTGCCCCAAGTTTGCGGTTTTGCTGCGGCAATTTTTACGGCTTGCGATCGCGCCCATTTCGTCGCATCTTGCATCACTGCCATTTGCACTGCGGCAGGCAATTGAGCGCTGGTGCCGTTCACTTTTGGATCAAGCGCAATCTGAGATCCGGTTTTGTCGATGTGATACGTCCAAGTTTGCCCACGAACGGTGACTAACACTTCCCAGCCTTCGATCGGGCGATACTCAGACGTACAAACTTCGCCAAAGTTGAATGCACAGGCATTGCCAAAGGTTTTAGCGGTAGCTTGAGTAATCTTGATATTAGTAGGAGGCAGACCCGCCCGACTTGCAGCAGCCGTCAAAATCTGATTTTGCAGGGGAACTGGTAGAGCAAGGGCAGCAACATTTTTGGGATTGATCACAATCTTGGAACCCGTTTTATCTACGCGATAGTTCCAGGTTTGGTTATTTCCCTGCACCAAAACCTCCCAGCCTGTCACAGGGTTGTACTCTTTGGTGCAAATCTCGCCAAAATTGAAGACGCAGGGATTGCTAAAGGTCGATGCTTTCGCCTGACTGACTCTGAGGGTGGCGGGTGGAAGATTGGTGCGCTTGTAGGCATCTTGCAACACGGCGCTAATCAAGGCTCCAGGCATGGGAACGTCACGAGTAGCAGCAGTTTGAGCGAGTGGAACCGGGTTGGGATTGGGCAACTCAGCCGCGATCGCGGGAGTATTGGCAGCCGAACACATCATCAGGTTCGTCACAGCCAGAGTTAGCGGCACAATAGATTTGAGAGATAGGCGATGATCCAAAACAGCGGCAAGATTGGTAGATTTCATAGCAATAACCTTGAATGTCGAATAAAACAGAGACACACGACAGCACTGATGCTATTTTTTCCACCCGCGATCTCGCTCCATCAGGAAAGTTTTAGCGACTCAAAAACAATAGAGCGTCACGAGGAATCCGCTAAGCTAAAAAGGCTCAGCCTTACTGCAATTTAGAACCATCCTCACAATACCGATTTCTTATCCCGTTGCATTTCGGCGCTGCTGAATGCAAGTATGATTTCTGACTGTAGGCGGAGGTCTTATGTTTACCCTGGCGTAGGTGGAGGGCAACCACAAGGGATTGCCCCTACAAATTTCATCCCCAGATTCAGCAATGCCTCATTTCTAGATCTAAGCAAAATTTTTAGCTCTCAACTCTGTTCTAGATCTAAGCAAAATTTTTAGCTCTCAACTCTGTACTCCGCACCTCCATGCCCCATCTTCCTAGCACCATTGAAGCGATTCTTTATCTCAAAGCACAACCGCTAACCGTGGCAGAAATTGCTGACTATGCTGGGTGCGATCGCGCTGCGGTTAAAGAAGCACTCCTAGAACTAATGGAAGACTATGCTCATCGAGATAGCGCTTTAGAAGTGACGGAAACCCCCAGTGGTTATAGTTTGCAACTGCGGGATACCTTTCATAGTTTAATTCAAACTTTGCTGCCAGCCGATGTAGGTTTGGGTGCCTTGCGAACCTTAGCCGCGATCGCGCTTAAAGGCAAAATCTCTCAAACTGACCTAGTTGAAATCCGGGGTTCAAATGTTTATCAGCACGTCCAAGAATTGGTTGAATTAGGGTTTGTCCGCAAACGAAAACAATCCGATGGGCGATCGTTTTGGCTTCAGGTCACCGAAAAATTTCATCAGTATTTTCAACTAAATTCTGACCAAACTTTAGAGCTAACCCAATACTTAAGCAAGAATGAAACTTCTTCACCCGATACAGATGAAACTCTGAGTTGATAATGGCAGAATAGTGACAATGAATCCTACTCAGTCTTCCATGATTTTCAATTCTGACAGCGCAAACTTTTTGAATTCTGATTCCGAAGTCCAAGAAGTTAACATGCTTCTGCAATATCTTCAGCATCAGCCGCCGGAAGTATTGGCTCAGGTGGCAAAGTCGGTTAGCCCAGAAGTTAAGCAAATCATTACTCACAATGTGCAAGGCTTATTGGGAATGCTGCCCCCGGAAGGCTTCAATATCAAAATCACCACCGATCGCGAAAATATGGCTGGACTACTGGTTTCTGCGATGATGACGGGCTATTTCCTACGCCAAATGGAGCAGCGGATGGATATGGAATCTCTTTTAGGAAATTCGCTGCCACTTAAAAATGAGTAATCAAATTTCGGGTCTCAGTAAGGTTCTTTCCCTCTTCCCTCTTCCCTAATTTTGCTGCTCTTTAGGAAAAGCTTTTGGCTGAATCTGCACTTGTCGAGCCTGACCGTTGCGAACGATTTCTAGCGATAAATTCCCGCCAATTTTGCTGGCTTCTACCTTTGCTTGCACTTCTGTTGCAGATTTTATCGGTTGACCATCCACTTTTTGAATCACATCGCCTTGCTGAATGCCGGCTTTAGCCGCTGGAGAATTATCCATCACTCGCACAATCAACACCCCTTGATCGCGGCTGATTTTGAGCTTTAAGTTATCGGTTTCATTAATTTTTTTTCGCAGGGTAGGCGTGAGATCGACCATTTGCACACCGAGAAAGGGATGCTCGACCTTGCCTTTGCTAATCAGTTGTTCGGCAACTCGTTGAGCCGTTTCGATCGGAATGGCAAACCCCAAGCCTTGAGCATCGGCACGGATGGCGGTATTTACCCCAATCACTTCGCCCTCATCGTTTAATAGGGGACCACCAGAATTCCCTGGATTAATTGCGGCATCGGTTTGAATGAAGCTAACACGCTTATCGGGTACGCCCACTTGGGAACTCGATCGCCCGATTGCGCTAATGATCCCCGCCGTGACGGTGTTATCGAGTCCTAACGGGTTGCCGATCGCGATCGCCCACTGCCCCGGAACTAGCCCTGCTGATTTGCCCAACTTCACGACAGGCAGATCCTTCGCGTTGATTTTCACGACCGCCACATCCGTCACAGAATCTACACCCATGACTCGCCCTTCAAAAGTGCGCCCATCCTTTAGGGTCACTTCCACAGTTTGTGAGCCGGATACTACATGGGCATTGGTGATGATTTGCCCATTTTGAGATAAAACGAACCCGGAACCCGTGCCCCGTTCCACCCGCTCTTTGGGTTCGGCGGGGGAGTTGCCCCCAAAAAAGCGGCGGAAAAAGGGCGATCGCAATGCATCGGGCAAATCATTCGTTAGGGTGCGAGATGAATCAATCCGCACCACAGCCGGTCCCACCCGTTCCACCGCCACCGCAATAAAATTTGAATTAGTAAATGCGGATTTTGCCAGTAGCTTATTCGCATTCACCATGGGCTGGACTAACACAGAAGGCTCCGCAGCGTTTGGCTTCTCCTGTACTTGATTAATCAAATAGTGACTGCCCACAATCCCTGCACCACTGCCCACTGCAAGTAATGATACATAAGTTGCCAGTTGTTTAAACGATAGCTTCATAGGTCAGTGGGGGTGATCAATAGCGGTAATCCTACCCTACTTTACTTCAACTGAAATGGGCAGCACCTTTGCGAAAGAAGAATGAAGCAAGCCGATCTCGCGATGGGTCGATTAACCTGGAAATAGCTACGAATTGCTTTATTGACTTAACTGCTGTTTTTTATGCCATCCTGCTCATCACGATTTTGCCATTCGGTCTGGTCAGTTTTTTTGCTGATTGCCCTCGGCTGGGAATTTAGCTTTGCCGCAGAGGGGGTTAGCCAAACGACCGAGCAATTCCCCAGAGGAGAAACTACGCCTAGCTCTTGCCCAACTCCCGCACTCTCTCGCTTAAAGCGTCATACGGTTGCGCCAGGGGAAACCATAGAGGCGATCGCCCAAAAATATAGCCTGATTCCTGCAACCCTGCTTGGCTTCAATTCGGTTTTGCGGGGTGGGAAAGCTCCGGTTGGGGCTTCAATTCTAGTGCCGCCCTTTAACGGCATTCGGGTTGAGTTGGGAGCGGGGAAAACTTGGCGTGAGGTAGCGAAGGCATACAAAGTCCGCCCGGATGTGCTGTTTGAGGTGAATGGCTGTCAGCGATCGCCCAAAGTCGTTTTCATTCCAGGGGTTAACTGGTCGCCCGTTGGCACCGCTGCCCAAACTCTGCCGCGCCAATCGAGAGCCATTTTGTCTGGCTATCCCTTACCTGCCGCCCCGTCGGAATCGGCAGTGTTGCTCAATTATGGCTATGGCGTACAGCCGGAAACAGGGACAGTGGGCTTTCATAGCGGCGTAGATTTGGCAGCAACGCAAAATACTGCCGTGCTATCTGTCGGAGCCGGAACAATTGCCTTTGCCGGAGTTCAAGGCGCTTTGGGTAACTTAGTGGTAATTAACCATGCGGAAGGATTGCAAACTCGCTATGCCCAGCTAGGACAAATTGCCGTAAAGGTGGGTCAGCGAGTCAACAAGGGGCAACCAATTGGCACAGTAGGTTTTTCGGGTCGTCCTAGTTCTCAGCAGCCCCATCTTCACTTTGAAGTGCGATCGCGCTCTAGCTTGGGTTGGGTGGCGGAAGATCCCCAGGTGATTTTGCTGAAAAATGCTCGACGTGCTGATAATCGCTAGGTTGAGGCTTGATCAGATATCCACTTTCCCAATTAGACATTTACTCTGCGTCTTATGGATTATCAACGATTTATTAATCAACTTCCTGAACAGTTTCATCAATGGGGCAAGGAAACCGTTCATCCAAAGTCAGATCAGTTCCAGGACTCGTTGAACTTGATTACAGGGATGACCACTGCCAACGTAATGCAACTGCTCAATTTTGCAGTGGAATGCATGGATGAGGGTGAAGTATATTGTGAAATTGGCACCTATCGCGGCTCAACTTTAATTGGAGCGTTGCTGAACCAGCGCGATCGCATGGCGTATGCAGTAGATAATTTTTCTGAGTTTGATACGGATGGAGTCTGCTTAGAAGCGCTGTTCAACAACCTGAATCATTTTGGATTAGAAGAACAGGTTTACTTTTGCAATCAAGACTTTCAGAATTTTTTACTGGAGCTACAAGAGCTTGGTAGTGAAGACAAAATCGGAGTCTATTTTTATGATGGGGCGCATGATTATCGCTCTACGCTATTGGGATTGCTACTGGTTAAACCGTTTCTGGCGGATCATGCCTTGATCATTTTAGACGATGCAAATTGGGGCACTGTGCAGCAAGCGTGCTGGGATTTTTTAGCTACTACGCCAGAGGCAACTGTAGCAATGGAATTATTCACTCCCGTTGCTCGGCATTCTACCTTTTGGAATGGGATTCAAATCCTTAGTTGGGATTGCCATAAAGTTCATACCTATTCTGCTGATGACTTTAATCAAAAACGCCACCCATTGGTAATTCAATCCATTTATAACTTGCAATTGCTTGAACAAAAACAGCAATCGTTAGAAACGGTCTATCAAGAGGCAAAAGCTTATCATCAAAATAAACAGTTTAGTAGCGCCGAAAAAAAGTATCAAGAATATTTGCTGTGGCGAGATGAGGATGCCGAAGCTTGGAGAACTTTAGGAATCCTTTATTATGAACATGAAGCGTATTTAGATTGTTTTAATGCGCTTCAAAAAGCGATCGTGCTCGATTCAGCGAATGAGGTTTCTTACTATTTTATTGGATGTGTATTAGAACGCTTAGAGCGACCCAATCAAGCGATCGCGGCTTACCAACAAGCACTTTCGCTTAACCCCAATCTTGTTGATGCTTATAACAACTTAGGAAATTTGTTTGCTCTGCAAGATAAACTCGATCAAGCAGAGACACTTTACCAGCAGGCGATCGCACTCTATCCTAACTTTTTTGGCACCTATCTTAATTTAGGCAATTTGTATCTCGATCAAGGGCAGCTTTCGGACGCTATAACAACCTATCAAAAAGCCCTTCAGCTTCAACCCAATCATTTAGATGTACAGCATAATCTAAATATTGCCCTGCAAGCTCAAAATAATCCAACTCAGTTTCATCAGCAAGCAGCAGAACGGTTTGCTCAACTAGGGCGTACTGTCACAGCGATCAATCACTATCAAGCCTTAATGGTGCTGCCATCTAGCCAGCCTCATTATTACTCTGAATTAGCTGAATTATTGTGGAAGCTCAATCGAAATTCTGAAGCCATTGAAGTGTTAAAACAGGGTATTCTTTTGCATGAAAATTCAGAGCAGCTACACTATGAATTGATAATTAAGCTAATGCGATCAAATCAGTACCAAGCAGCAATTGCATCAGCAGAAATTGCAATAAAAAAGCTGTCAGAAAGCTACCTATTTAAACTGCTTAATGCTCTACTGCTTCCTTTGGCGTATGACTCACCCGAAGAAATTGAGTTTTATCGCGATCGCTTCACGGTCGCCCTACAAAATTTAATTGAAGAAACGGTATTAGAAACAGCGAATCAACAGGAAGATGCGCTAGTAGGAAGCCGATGCTTTACGAGCTTTCAGTTGACCTATCAAGCCCAAAGTATGCTCGAACTCCAACAGCAGTATGGGCATTTGATTCGGAAAATTATGACAGCTAATTATCCCGAATGGGTGCAGCATTTATCAATGCCAGCGATTGAAACCAAAATTCGGATTGGGTATGCATCTCATTATTTTCATGCCTACAGTGGAACACTATGGCTAACTGGATGGTTGAAGTATTGTAATCATCAAAACTTTGAAATTTTTTGCTATTACACAGGAGATTCACCCGATTTAATTACTGAACAATTTCAATCCTGGAGCGATCGCTTTCATCATATTCCCAACAATTTAGAAGCGGTTTGCCAACAAATTTTGTCTGACCAACTGCATGTTCTAGTGTTTCCTGAAATTGGTATGGACCCGTTGACTGTGCAAATGGCGGCACTGCGACTAGCACCGATTCAATGCACCGCTTGGGGACATCCGGTTACATCGGGTCTATCCACGATTGACTATTACATTTCCAGCGAAGCAATGGAGCCAGCTAACGCTCAAGCCC
Source organism: Sivoneniella epilithica UHCC 1019 (assembly GCF_040830845.1). Classification (NCBI taxonomy): domain Bacteria; kingdom Bacillati; phylum Cyanobacteriota; class Cyanophyceae; order Leptolyngbyales; family Leptolyngbyaceae; genus Sivoneniella; species Sivoneniella epilithica. The sequence goes on along the minus strand of NZ_JBFPDP010000021.1, from coordinate 46,854 downwards.
ATTACTCGGAAACCCTAGTCTGTTTGCCAAAATTAGGGATTGCTTACCCTCCGCCACAGGTGCCGCTGCTAACGAAAACACGGGCTGACTTTCAACTGCGAGAAGATGCGATCGCCTATCTGTGCTGTCAGGCTCCGTTCAAATATTTGCCACAGCACGATGCTTTGTTAGTCGAGATTGCGCGTCAAGTGCCTCATGCCCAATTTGTATTTATCCGATCCGACATTTTGCAGCCTCGTCTCCATCGAGCGTTTGCCGCTGCCAAGCTTAATCGCGACGATTACTGTGTCTTTTTACCCTCGCTAGAGCGCAACGACTACTTAATGTTGAATCTGCTTTCTGATGTTTATTTGGATACGCTAGGTTTCACAGGCGGCAATACTACACTGGACGCGATCGCCTGTGGGCTACCGATCGTCACCTGTCCTGGGGAATTCATGCGGGGTCGGCTTTCCACTGGCATCTTGCAAACATTGGGTATGACCGACACGATAGCGACGAATGAAGCCGACTATATTAAAATTGCTGTCAGGTTGGCGCAGGAGCCAGATTGGAGGAGCGAAATTTTAACAGTAATGCAAGCCCAATGCTCACAGGTATTTGATGACCTAACCTGCGTCACTGCCTTAGAAGAATTTTATTGCCAAGTCGTTCAGGAAAGGCTTGATAGATCTACCAAAAATCGGTGACATTGTAGCCAAACTCTGCCATCATCTGACGCAGCAGTGGCATACTTAGCCCAATCACATTGCTATGACAGCCTTCTAGCTTTTCGACAAAAAAGCCGCCTTTCCCTTCCAGCGCAAAGCACCCGGCACAGTGCATCGGTTCCCCTGTGGCTACGTAGGCTTCAATCTGGCGATCGCTGATGTTCGCAAAATGCACCTGCGTCACCTGACAGCGAACTAATGTTTTCAGGGGCGTTTCAGAAGATTGGGTTCTAGGCAGCAGTTCAATCAGAGTATGCCCCGTATAAAGTCCGCCGATGTGACCGCGCATTGCTTGCCAACGGGCGATCGCCTCCGCTGCACTGTCCGGCTTTCCATAAATCTCCCCATGAATCGCCAAAACCGAATCACAACCCAAAATCAGCGTTGGCGTTGATATCCCAGCCTTAGCTAATTGTGTCGCCACTGTATCCGCTTTTCTCAAAGCTAAGGTTCTCACCAGCAAATCAGCATCAGCACTAGTGATCTGAGATTCATCAAAATCACTCGGCTGCACGATCGGGTCAATTCCTGCAATTTGCAGCAACCGTCGTCGGGCTGGAGAAGCCGAAGCTAGAACGAACTGTGGAATTCCCATGGGACTGTAAAGGAAAGAGTTTTAAGGTTTGAGTTTAAAGAGTTTTGCCTTCCTTGAGATCTTTCAACTTGAGCGCTCAGCCGAACGAGTTTTGAGTTGGGAACTTTAAGAAAGTTCTAATCTTGGCTTGTGTCTTCATTGTCCTGTTCCCTAACCCTAGCCCCTTAAACCTGACACCTAATTAATAGACTGAAAACGATCGCACTGTTTTTTCTAACATATCTTTCATTTTTTCCCAGCGACCTTCAGTCGTGGAAGCGTTAATGGTGTAAAGTTTGCCGCGATTAACAGCGACGCTAGCCAAACTGTGACGGGCTTGATCACCAACCTTAACTGCATATTCCAATAGGTAGTAAGTTTTATCGCCGATTTCTCGCATCTCAGCATTGACTAGTTCCGCTTCTCTGCCGGAGTTAGGAGGAGCGATCGCGCTCTTAGAGAGCTTGTAGCCAACTTGACCGGGATCACCCAAATCTTTTAGAGATTTGCCAGTCGTCACCGGATTGATAACAACACTAACATTCTCGGTTTGCTCAATAATGTCATGGAACACCACATCGGGTCCATCCGACACTTGGACTTGCAGCCAACCGTTAGGATACAAGAATTGGTAACCATCAAAGCTGTCTACAAAGCTTTTGAACCCAGTCGCGCCAGATACACATCCTTGTAAACTCAAACTGATGACTACCATCAGCATTACCACTGTCCGCTTGAGCATCTCTCCAACTCCGCTGCTAGCCAATTAATAATATGTCAGGGTAAGTTACCCCACTGCCCTTGTCAGTTCTTCTATTCTCCCATCTCTTTGTAACGAAAGGTGACACGATGCTGAGAATTGCCCTCTTATTCACAACGACCTTTGCCGTTCTGCTTCTCTGGCAAAACGGCATCTCTGCTCAAGCCACATTTAACTTGCAAAATGATATTAACCAGTTGCGATCGCAGATGCAGCAGTTGCGATCAGAAGTCAATCAACTGCGTCGGGGCAATGCTATCCCATCTAATCTACCCCCATCGATTTCTCGCTCAACGCGCCCTTCAACCCTGAGCGATCGCCAAATTATTGATCGCCTTGCAACACTGGCGATCGAAGCTAAAGATCGGCTCAACGCCTTAGAATCACGGATGTCTAAGCTAGAAGCTCGTTTCCGGTAAAGTCAATGAAACAATTGCAAAACTCAGGTGAAAATTCGTAGGGGCAACCATAAGGGATTGTCCCTACGAATTTCATATCTCGATTCAGCAACGCCGATAGATGAACTTCATACTATTCATTATGAATTGTGATAGATGATTGAATAACCGATTTGGCGGTAGGTAGAGGCTTTTTGTTCTACTCTATATCAAGAGAGCATATTCACTTTTGTACATTGACTATGCTAAATAGTAATTAGGTTAAAGATTGAATAAACTAAATACTTCGTCTATCTAGTTTATTCGTTTTTTTAGCACTGCTGAATGTAAGTATGATTTCTGATTGTAGGAATAGTATCTTATGCCTACTCTTGCTGAACCAAGGCGACCATAAGGGATTTCTACTACAAATTTCATTTCTGGATTGAGCAATGCCCATTTTTCAGATCCGCAAGTTTTTCATACTTAAAATTTTTTGATTCTATAAGGTGATTGAATGGCTCCTCCGCTCGTTCAAACTATCTGGCTTGTACCTTTTTATTCGCTGATTGGCGCATCCCTGTCAGTAATTTGGTTTCCTTCAATTACTCGCCGCACTGGTCCTCGCCCCGCCGGGTATATCAATGCGATAATGACTTTGCTTTCATTGGTTCATGCGCTTTTGGCGTTGCCTTCAACTTGGAATCAGCCTGCTTATGAAGTGTCTTTTCAATGGCTGAATGTGGCTGGGCTAGATTTAACGATTCCGGTGCAGGTGTCGTCGCTCACGGTTGGCGCGATCGCCCTCGTTTCAGGGCTAAATTTGTTCGCACAGGTATTTGCGATCGGCTACATGGAAATGGATTGGGGCTGGGCACGGTTCTATTCCTTGTTGGCGCTGTTTGAAGCCGGGATGACAGCGCTGGTTTTGTGCAACTCCCTGTTTTTCAGCTACATCATCCTAGAAGTACTCACTTTAGGTACTTATCTTTTGCTAGGTTTTTGGTTTAACCAATCGCTCGTTGTCACCGGCGCGCGTGATGCCTTCCTAACGAAACGGATCGGTGACTTGTTTCTGCTGATGGCAGTGATTGCAATCTATCCTCTAACAGGCACCTGGAATTTTTCTGAAATGGCGGTATGGGCGACGACTGTGGCGGTCGATCCAACGCTGATTGCCTTGATTGGATTGGGATTGATTGCGGGACCCATGGGCAAATGCGCTCAGTTTCCTCTGCATCTGTGGCTCGATGAAGCGATGGAAGGTCCCATTCCTTCAACAATCCTGCGAAACTCGGTGGTGGTGGCTACAGGCGCTTGGGTCTTGGTGAAGCTAGAGCCGATTTTGGCGCTGTCGCCCTTTGTCCTTTCCACAACAATTTTCATTGGTGCTGTTACGGCAGTCGGAGGTTCTTTAATTGCATTGGCACAAATTGATGTGAAGCGAACTCTGTCTTATCTCGTCAGTGCCTATATGGGAATTGTGTTTATTGCAGTGGGAACGGGAGAAACTCAAGCTGCTTTGATGCTTGTATTCACTCATGCAATTTCGATGTCGCTGTTGATTATGAGTATCGGGGGCATTATCTGGAACAGCATTACGCAAAACGTGACTCAGTTGGGTGGGTTGTGGTCTCGCCGCCCTATGTCGGGGTTGGCGTTTATTGTTGGAACTTTGGGGCTGACTGCTTTTCCACCATTTGGCAGCTTTTGGGCGCTATTGGAGTTAATCGACGGATTGCGCGATACTCACCCTTGGTTGGTGGGTGTGCTGCTGCTGGTCAACGTGTTGACTGCTTTTGGGCTAACACGGGTGTTTTGCTTGTTGTTTAGGGGGAAAGCAAAACCGATGGCACAGCGATCGCCCGAAGTTCATTGGCCCATGATGTTGCCCATGATGGTTCTACTCGGTTTTACACTGCATGTGCCTTTGGTGTTGCAAGCCTGCGATCTATTGCCAAACTGGGTAGACATGAATATAAGCATGGCGCTGCTGTTGATTGGGTCTAGTATTTTGGGCGGCAGCCTCAGCGCAGTGGTTTATCTAGGCAACGCTGTTCCCAAACCCGTTCAATTTCCGCTGCAATCTCTGCAAAATCTTGTGGCATACGACTTTTATACACCGACGCTATATCGCTCTAGCTTTGTGTTTGGAGTCGATTTGATTTCTCGGCTGACTGATTGGATTGATAAATACTTAGTGGATGGCGTAGTGAATCTATTTGGTTTTGTCACTCTTTTAGGAGGGCAAAATCTGAAGTACAGCACATCGGGACAATCTCAGTTTTATGCGCTCACGATTTTATTCGGCGTTGTATTGCTTGGATTTTTCCTCTGCTTTCCCTTCTTATCCAATATGGCAGTTGGATTTGCGGCGAATTTCATGCCCCAAGCTATTGGCTAGCACCTCTCCACTGTTACTTTTTACGGTTGCTTAAATCTATGCTTAGTACCTTAATTTGGTTACCTCTGCTCGGTGCTGCTGTGATGGGTTTCTTGCCGGGAACGATCGCGGCGAGTCGATTTCGCTGGGGTGCGATCGCGATCGCCAGTCTTCTTCTAGTCTGGACAGCGGCTCTATTCACCCAGTTTGATATCTCCACTGCCACCATGCAGATGCAGGAATATCTCCCTTGGATTCCCACGTTGGGCATCAACTATTCCTTAGCTGTTGATGGCTTATCGCTGCCATTGGTGATGTTGAGTAACTTGCTTACCCTGGGTGTAATTTACAGTGCCGAGTCTTTAGTTGCCAAAGGTCAAGTGATGCAGCGTCCTCGCCTGTTCTATTCCTTGGTCTTTTTGATTAATGCAGGCATGGCAGGAGCTTTAATGGCACAAAACCTGCTGATGTTCTTTTTATTCTATGAGTTAGAGTTAATTCCGTTTTACTTGTTGATCGTGATTTGGGGTGGAGCCAAGCGCGAGTATGCCGGAATGAAGTTTCTGATTTATACAGCAACCTCCGGCATCCTAATTTTGGCGGCATTCTTAGCGACAGTCTGGCTCTCTGGTTCGGGGAGTTTTGATTACAATGCCATTTCCACAGTGGATTTACCGCAGCGCACCCAGTTAATTTTGCTAACGTTATTGCTGATTGGTTTTGGCATTAAAATTCCCCTGATTCCGCTGCATACCTGGTTACCCGATGCCTATGTAGAGGCTTCAACTCCTACCGCGATTTTGCTAGGCGGGGTGCTGGCGAAACTGGGAACCTATGGCTTAGTCAGGTTTGGCATTAGCTTATTTCCTGAAACTTGGTCGTTAGTTACACCGGCGTTATCTTGGCTGGCGGCAATTTGTGTGATTTATGGGGCAATGGCAGCGATCGCCCAAAAAGATATTAAACGCATGGTTGCTTATAGCTCCATTGGGCACATGGGCTACGTCATGCTAGGCATGGCGGCTCTGACTCCGTTGAGTATGGTAGGTGCCGTCTCGCAAATGGTCAGTCATGGCTTGATCTTGGCGCTACTGTTTTACATTGTGGGTGTAATTGAAGTGAAAGTGGGCACCCGCGATCTAGATGTATTGAATGGCTTGCTTAACCCCATTCGAGGATTGCCGCTCACCAGTTCTCTGTTGGTGTTGGCAGGCATGGCAAGTGCAGGAATTCCAGGAATGGTTGGTTTTATTGCAGAGTTTCTCGTGTTTCAAGGCAGCTATACCACGTTTCCATTGCCTACTCTGTTGTGTGTCGCTGGAACCGGACTAACCGCCGTTTATTTTGTCATTTTGCTCAATCGCACTTGTTTCGGTCGGCTCGATACTAAAACGGCTTACTATCCTCGTGTCACTTGGCGAGAGCAGACTCCTGCTTTAATTTTGACTGGGTTAATCGTTTTCTTAGGCATTCAGCCCACCTGGTTAGTCCGTTGGAGTGAAACCACAACAGCGGCATTAGTGGCAGCGGCTCCAATCCATCACCAAGTTGGATTGAATTTACCCACGATTTCGCAAAGTGAAGACTTCAGGGCGATCTCCCAAACTTCAGTTAACCCCAATCCACTGTGAACCGATAAACCCCAATGAGCGTCTGAGTGAGTGTAAGAATTGGTTCCTTGCCCATCGCTACTTTTGGAGAACACTCATGGAAAATCTAACTCAACCCGATAGCCAACGCGAAAAACAGCCCCGCCAGAAAACGGCTGCCCAACGACTTTGGTCAATTCATTGGTGGATGGCAGCGGTTTATTTACTGCTGTTTGTGGGCGGTAGTTTTATGGCTGACCTACCCAAAGAGGTCACTTATCGAGGCACCCTGTATGGATTGCATAAATCTCTAGGCGTGTTGACGATGGGGTTACTCACGGCTCGCATATTTTATCTGCTGCTGAAGTTGAGAAAGAAAAAAACAGCCAAACGTCCTTTACCAAATTGGGAAAAGATTCAAGCGATCGCCCTGCATACCCTGCTTTACTTTTTTATGTTGATCGTGCCTGTCAGCGGTTGGTTCTTTTCTAACTCGTTTGATAAAGATGTTGCTTTGTTTGGGCTAACCTTGCCGCGATTATTTCCACCTAATAAAGCACTTGCCGAAGTGGGCAAAAACCTCCACTTTTGGCTGTCCTACTCTTTCCTGGCGTTTATCGTTTTACACACTCTAGACCAACGAAAATTTTTACGGGCAACGTTGCGGCGATCGCGGCAAGCCTTCCAAAAAAGGTTCATTGATCCCTAAAAAGTTTTTCAAAACCCTATCCTCTATTGGCTCAAGCCTTATGAATATGTCTGCCCCAACTCCCAAAATTCCGCCTTCTAACCATCCTCACGCTGATATTATTTATCGGCTAGAAGCTGGAGGAGCCATGCTGCCAGACACTCCAGAAAACTTGATGCAAATCATCGGCATTTATAAAGCCTATGCGGTGCCGATGGATTTTTACTGGCGCGACCTTTTATATATTGGCGAACAGGTTTTTCTGAATCCGTTGCCATTTTTTAAGTACTTTATTTCGGATGAATACCTGCAACGGCACAACCACTATGCAGGCGACGATGCTGACCTGCGATTTTGGCGAGGGCGGGCAACGGTTCACCCAGAACTAGAGGAATTTATGCGGAAGGGTGAAACGAAAAATATGCCCCGGTTGTTGCATCATCTTTGGCACGATCGCATCAACATGGAATTTGCCGAAGCCTGTATGCAAGCGATGCTGTGGCACCGAAATATGTATTCACCGGTCAATCAATTTGACCCCTATTTAGATAGCGACGAATATAAAGCCAACGCTGATTGCGCAATTCGGGCTTACTTCAAGGGAAATCCGGCAATGTTGGGTTTATATAAACTCTTCCCAGATATGTTTTTAGAGCAGTGCCGTCAAGCTTCCTACTATGCCAATTTGGGTTTGTTCTGGGAAGTGATGGCTCCCGTTTTCTTTGAAATGTCCGATCTGTACGATGAGGGCAAAATTGCTAGTGTGCCGGATGCGATGAATTTTTTAGTGAACGGGATTTTTGCGATCGCCGGTCGCCCCATCTATCACCATGTTTATATTAAAGGCGAGTGCTACGAAATTATTCCCAAGTCCAAAGGATTCACCTGGCTCTATGAAGCAGCACTCCCCTATGTGGAAGCAGTGTTCTATCGGACGGCTCCCTTTCGAGGCACCAAATCTTACAATGCTCAAGCCCGTCAAGTTCCCGATGATCAAAAAGATTTCCACTATGGCGTACTCTATGCCGATAAATTTCCAGTGGGTACAGCAGGCATTCCCCCCACGCTCTTAGCCCAAGATATGCTCCACTTTTTGCCGCCCTACCTAGTGGAGTATTACCAAAAGCATTGCCGGGGTGAAGATGACATGCTGGTTCAGTTGGGAATTACCTTTCAGCGATCGATGTATTGCGTCACATCCGCCGTCATTCAAGCCTTGCGAACAGCCCTACTTTATCCACTAGACGATCCCAATCCCAAGCACTTGATGGCAAACCGCAAGTTTTTTGAAGCACAAATGGATCGATTTGTTCGCCCAGAGGCGCGCCTAAACGATATTCAAACTTCAGACTATCGCTAAGGCAAAGTCTGTACAAACCTGATGATTCAACCAAGGAGCGCAATCACTATGCTCCTTGGTTGAATTCACTGATCATTGAACTGTTGATTAACTATACAGTAATGGTAATGGCATCAGCCGTAACGTTGTTGAGGGTGCCGCCTTCAACTTCCTTCAGCGTTGTTCCTGGATCAACAACCATCAGCACATAATAAGTTCCACTCCCTTGGTAACCTGCCCAGTTTAGAGGTAACACAACAGGTTCATTGAAGTAAGGAAACTGCGTAGGATTGGGATTGGTAATAAGATTAGGATCGGTGCTGCTGTTGAAAGAAGCTTGACCATTAGCTGCGATCGCAGCAAACGTTGCAAAGGTCAACTCAATATCATCAGAACTGAAAGTAATGTTTCTCGACAAGTAGAAGCCTACCTCAAACTCACTGCCAATCGGGTTTTGTGCATCAGAAGCACCCTTACCGATATTCAGAACACTACCCGATACCGTGATAGCTCCACCACGAGTTGCCCCAGGCTGAACGACATTAAATCCATTCCCAGTCAGATCCGGTAGACGAGAATCTTTGACCAGGATGGAGGTTCCTAAAGCATTATCATTTTCCTTAGGGTTTCCTTGAGCATCTAGTTCTGCAATCTCATTCTCTGGATCGACAATGACACCGATGTAGTAAGTTGAATCTCCTTTTAGATCCCAGAATGCATCATCTTTGCTGGGCAGGGTCAAGCGCTGGGTACGGTTGCCATTGGTATCAGGGGCTAAACCTGCGATCGTGGCAACATCGTTAGTGTTTCTCAGTCCATCGTTGTTGATATCCAACCGATAATCGCTAGTGGTAATAGCATCATCGGGAGATAAGAAGAATCCAACCTTAAACGAGTTAGTTGGGCTACCTGTATATTTAACGATGTAGTCTAAATCAAACAGGAATGGAGTTTTTACACTAACAGCCTGAGTAGCAATGATAGGTGTACCATCTGTATTTTTCAGAGCAAGTGGTGCAACTGGAAAAAGGTTGACGGGTAGTTTTTCTGTTACGGCTCCAATACTGATGGAATAATCGATAGCGCTGGTTGATGTGGACTGCAACCGAACAAAGTAGGTGCCTGGGTTGAGGTCGACCTCGGTTAGCTTCTGTTGGTTGACACCGTTTGCAGTAGAAATAGATGAGACAGGTGTGCCATTCGCTGTTGTGATTTGGAAGTTTGTTGTTGCAGCTAATGCTGAACCGATCGCGGTGACATCTATTTTAGATGCGACATCGAGCCTAAAGGAGTAAAAATCAAGCTTATCATTGCCGCCAATCTTGTCATTGTATGTCGCAGTGCCATCTACCTTACCTACACTAAATGCGGAAGCAACTGCATTCCCTGCTAAATCTACAGGCAAGGGGGTGGAAATGACCTTAGCAAGACCAAAATTGGTTGGCAATGATTGAAAAGATGCGCTTGATAAAAGCGTTGACTGATCCATATACCAGATTCTGTTTGCTCCAGTCGCCGCATTACGCCAGAATAAGTCCCACTTGTTGTCCCCATTGAAATCTCCCGAACCAGCTACAAACCAGCCTGCACCTTTTTCAGAATTAATCCCAATAGCTGAAGTGAATTTGCCGTTATCTAGTGTCCAAATAGTATTTTCACCAGTCCCATAGTTGCGATATAGAATATCAGGTTTGCTGTCGCCATTGAAATCACCTACCGTTTGAACATACCAGCCTGCTTTATTTGGGCTATCAATCTTTAGCGACCCCGTTACATCGTGTTGGCTATTCAATAACCAAACACCACAAAGATTAGTACGAAGATCCTCCCATAAGATGTCTGTATTACCGTCCCCGTTGAAGTCTGCGGCACCTATCATTCGGTGGTTTATGTCTTGGAAAGAAGGAAGAAGCTTGTAGCCAATGGGGTTTACCCCTGTGGAATCCATGAACCAAAGACCGTTAAAGCCCGTGGATGGATCTCGCCAAAAATAATCCAGCGTCCCGTCATTGTTAAAATCTTCAACCGCTGACAACTGATAATTGGGTGCAAGAGTTTGAAGAATTCTTCCTCCTGTGTATGCGCTGTTGTTAATATTCCAAAGGTAGTTGACTCCTGTATTAGGAGCATAGTCACGCCATAACAAATCACTGCGCGAGGTTGGCAGGGTATCAACGGTTAAGGTGTAATTAATTGTGGTGGTTGGGTTAGAGGCATCCACCCGAATGTAATAGTCTTGACCTGCTTGAAGGGGAACTGAAGAATCGCTGATGATGACATCTGTCAGCCCAGTAGAATTGTTGTTGCTTGATCCGACGCTACTACTTTGAGTGGTGCCATCAAAGTCAAGCAGAGAAATATTTGCGTTTCCACCCTGAGATGCAAGACTAATAATGACATTGCTACTGCGGCTAACGGTTAACTTGAAGTAGTCAGCGGTGTCGGTTGCATCAAGAGAATAGCTAGGATCTTGGGTGCTGGAAAGGGTTATTTTTCCTGAGTTAGCCTTGATCCAGCGAGCCTCCACACCCGCGATCGCCGCCGCATTATTATCAAAAATAGTGTCAGCCATAGGTAGTCCTCTTTTTAATAGCCCTTTATAATCGCTAGACTATCCTTCCCACTTATGAAGAATGACCCTGCACTTTCGGCAGAACTTTATATAAAGTTTGTATTAACTGTCCGGACTGACACTTGGCTAGTATTTCTACGCGGAAGATTTTTGAATACATTACCTTTTAAGTAATAGTAGGTTTCAGTGATGACGAAAGAAAAATGGACAACAAACTGTCATCAGTTATTTTCCACCCCGCTGTTTGTTTTTAAGTTGTATGAACACGAAGGACTTGACCATGCGCTGTTGCAGGTTATTTCACAGCAGAGATCGCTAGATGGCAATGGGCAAGCAGTTTCTAATGTATTAGGCTGGCATAGCCAAGGTAATTTGTTTGCCTTAGATGAGGTGAAACCATTTCGGGAATTAGTGGATTCGGCGATCGCTGAATCTGCCATGGCGATGGGCTATGAGCATGTGCGGATAAAAGCCGCTAACTGTTGGGCAAACGTGAACCCGAAGCATGCCAGCAATAAAATTCACGACCATGCCAATTGTTTGTTTAGTGGTGTTTACTATGTGAAAGCACCGAAAGAGTCTGGCAATTTAATGTTTTATGATCCTCGATCAGCGCGCACGTTTTATAAACCAATGGTGCAAAGTTATACCGCATTTACAGCGGACGCGATCGCTCATGTTGCGGAAGCAGGACTACTGCTGATCTTTCCAAGCTGGCTCAAGCATGGTGTAGAACCCAATATGAACGACGAAGAGCGGATTAGCGTTAGCTTTAATTACATTTTTGGCTAATTAAAAAGATTATGTTAATTCATTAAGTTGAAAGCTCCCGCACTTCACAAATTGAGTGGAGTTATTAACAGAATGGGTATGCTTAATTATCCGGATAAGACTTAAATTCGGACGTTAAAGTATCAATAGATATCGTCTATTTTCATTGGGGTGCAGCCACGATCAACCCTATTTCCTCAAAAATTGAGGAGGCTCTATGGATCTCTCCTATTTGGCGGTGCAATTGGTTATTGCTTCTGTTTGCGGTTTACTTGGAAATTTCCTGATTCCTCGACAAGTTCCAGGAAAATTTCTAGGTTTAGTGGTGGTTGGGTTTGTTGGGGTTTGGCTTGGTGCCTGGATTTATCATTTATTGAAAACTCAATACGGTGTTGCGGCTCCTTTTTTAAGTTGGAATGTGGTCAATGTTCCGATTATTCCCTCAGTTTTGGGGAGCGCAGTGGTGATTTATGCACTCACCACTGTTTTAAAGTGGGGACGATATCACTCGTAGGGTTTTTCCTCACCTGTGGGTCTGTGCTGGATATAGGAACGGACTCCTTGATAAACTGCTAGTGACAAGAGTTGCCAGCAGTTTTGTCATGGGCTAAATTGAATCAGCGATCGCGACAGAAAAGTTCTTTATTTAACAGTTCAATGGTTCCAATAACCAAAACTCAGGCGTTCAAACAATGGCTTCCTTTAGTGAGCGATCGCTGGATGGTTAGCCAACGCTACGATCTGTTTTTCTTCATTGGAAGCTGTGTTTTTACTTTATTTTTCTGGGGGCTTTATCAAGTTGCCGATCAGTTTCATTTCTTCCTTCAAGGCGACTCCATTTTAATTACTTACTTTCTATTTTCTGCCTTGTTAGATCATCCCCATATTTTTCAAACTTTTTCGCGTACTCATGGCGATCGCATTGAGTTTCAGCGACATAAAACTATTCATACTCTAGGGCTGGGATGCCTGCTTGCAGTAGGCTTACTGCTTGCCAGTTTCAAGTTAGAAGCTGAACTCATTGTGTTTGCGGCTTTGTTTGGCAGTTATCACATCATGCGCCAACACTACGGTTTTTTAAAGGCTTACAAAAACCTTAACCATGATAGAAATCGTCTGGATGATTGGCTAGATTTTGGCACTTTTTATAGTGGGATGTTTGCGTGTTTTTTTAATGATTACTCTGGTATTGAATCACCCATTGTGATTTATAAAGATTTCCAATGCAACTTTCCTAACATTCCCGATGTTTTTGTCGAGATAATCTGGGCAATCTTCCTCGGTTTTCTCACCCTGTTTTTGCTGCGGCAACTGGTGCGCTGGTGGCGTAAAGAGCCGCTCAATCTCCCGAAGCTTTTGTTAATGCTAGCAGTGCTGGCTACTCACTATTTCATCTTTTTTATGACTGCTACTCCGTTTTTAGTGGCGGAAGCGTTAGAAACTGCCTATCACGATGTTCAGTATCATGGTTGGATGATGCAGTATCAAACCCGACAGTTTCCCACAGTGAAGCACATTGCTCTTAAAGGGTTTGCGATCGCGCTTCTCTATGGCGTTATCGTTGGATTTATTGAGCTAAAAGGGCTGCTTGATCAAGACGTGTGGCTATGGCTGTTCATGCCTTTTACTATGATCGTTATTTACCATTATTACGTCGATGGCATTATTTGGAAATTTAGCAGTCAGCCCGAATTGCGCCCAATGCTGATCACCGCTAAAACAACGACGGTAGAGAAAAACGAGACAAAAATAGCTGCATAGCACCGCCCAAAATGCCGATTAGCGCTTGACCAAAGTTAGGTTTGCCTTTATCTATTTTGTCTTCAGGGATGGGAGTTTCAAAAAGTATGGCAACTTTGGTGGCAGCCTCAGCGTTTACAGGGTCACCCTGGGCTTTGAATAGGCGCTCGGCTTCACGAGCATCCGCAATCGCCCGTTTGCGATCTCCCGTCCGCATTCGCGCCGCCCCTCGACCCAAATAAGCTGGGGCAAATTCAGTTTGACGAGCAATCACCTGGGTATAATTTTGAATCGCACTGATGTAGTTTTGCCGCTGTTCATCTTCCAATGCCCAGCGATAAAAATCTTCTACCGTTCCAACCGAGGCGGCAAGCCCCATCGCTCCTTGCAAATAGGCTCCTTCGGTAATCGTTCCCACCACCGATGCTCCAGTCAAATACGATTTCCGCAGATCGGCTCCAGCCAAATTTGCGCCATCCAATCTTGCCCCAGTTAAATTTGCCCCATTGAGCGACGCGCCAGCCAAATTTGCGCCCCGTAGATCGGCTCCCTGCAAATTGGACTGACTCAAATTTGCCCCTACTAGATTGGCTTGAGTTAAATTTGCGCCAGATAAATCGGCAAAGACAAATCCGGATCGGCTCAAATCACACCGAGGGCACTGCTTGGTTGCTAAAAGCTGACGGCTATGTTCTAAGTTTTCTGCCTGAGCCGGTAAAGAGACGCCAAGCACGGTCACTAGTGCCGTAGTTATCAAGGTGGAGGATTTCATGGGCGATCGCCGATTAGTAAGCTTGAAGCTATTTAAGCGCAAGTTACCCATTTTGCAACACCTTATGCTTAACCTTTACAGTAAGAAGTGAACGGCTCACTCAACGAAAGCACTTTGGGGCGATCGTGACAGATGATCAGGTCAAGTAATCAAGATGTCCCTGTTTAACCATGCAACGCAAACAAAAATTTCCCTATCTTGTCGGTTCCAAATGGACAGCCCATATCCAAGTGGACGGCTGGCGACATTTTCAAGTGACCAATCGCAAAAATCAGGGCGTTTGGGTATTTGCAGAACTGGTGGCTTCCTGTGATCCCACCGTGCGATTTTGGCTGAATGCCAAGCTGTTAAAAGATGAAAGGCTGTGGCAGGCTGGATGGCGATCGCTCCAAGAACAATCAGACGTAGCACCCCAACTTGCAGGTAAAAGTTAATCGCTCAGAACACCTGACCCAGCAGAGCAAAATCGCAAAATTGAGAAGGTAGGAGTTAGAGATCGGGAGGAAGGGGATCTTCGCTGGATTGCTCTAATTGCTCTTGATCGGTGGAGTTTAGGTCTAGCTTATTCGATTCAACTGCTGAGTTTTCTAGCCGATGAATGCGAATTTGATGCAAACGGGGACCTTCAGCCGTGACAACGGTAAATTCATAGCCTTCAAAATGAAGGGATTCGCCCGGTGCTGGAATGCGCTGTAAATTATACAGAACAAATCCTGCTAGAGTTTGGTAATCATCTATGAGCGGTAGTTCTAAGCTGAGCAGGTTGTTGACTTCCTCCAAGTTCATCTGCGCCTGCACTAAAAAAGTTTGATCATCCAAAATTTGAATCGTGGGTTCTTCAGCGCTATCAGTTTGAGCGATATCTCCCAAAATTGCGCCGATGACATCGGCGATCGTGGCTAACCCGGCAGTGCCACCAAATTCATCCACTGCCATCACCATGGGTTGGCGCGATCGCTGCATTAATGGCAACAACTCACTCAGCA
The DNA here is from genome assembly GCF_040830845.1 of Sivoneniella epilithica UHCC 1019. NCBI lineage: Bacteria > Bacillati > Cyanobacteriota > Cyanophyceae > Leptolyngbyales > Leptolyngbyaceae > Sivoneniella > Sivoneniella epilithica. The sequence goes on along the minus strand of NZ_JBFPDP010000021.1, from coordinate 31,593 downwards.
GCATATATTCGGGGATAAACCGCGCCGGACGAACCCACGGGTTGATCGATTGATTTAAAGAATGGGGATTTTGCGACAGCGGTTCTGCAAGTTCCTTAAAGTTGATAATGCCGCGAATGTCGTCTAAAGATTCGCCAATGACTGGATAGCGGGAGTACCCTGACTCCGCCACTTCTTCTAACAAGGTTTTCAGCGTGGCAGTATGAGAAATTGCGGCGATGCTAGTTCGAGGCACCATGACTTCTGCGGTCGTCACTTCGCCAAACTCAAACACGTTTCGCAATAACTCTCGTTCTTCTGCTTCCAGCCCGGTAGATTCGCTAGAAGTGGTGATAATTAACTGCAATTCTTCTGGAGTCACTTGGTTATACCAACCTTGTCCCGCCGCATATTGAATCCCTACAAGCCTCAGCAGGAGCTTAGTAGACTGGTTCAAAATCCAAATAAAGGGGTTGAAAATGCGGGCGATCGCTAAACTCGGTGGTCCTAACACCCGCGATATTTCTTCGGGATAGAGGAGTGCTACTGATTTGGGGCAAAGTTCACCCAACACGATTTGCAAATAGGCAATGCTTAGAAAAGTCAGCGGTAGCGCTAAGGAGTGGGCAACAGGCGCTTGTAACGCTAAGGGCATTGGCAGTTGTCTTAGCCCATTTGCGACTAAGCCCACCATGGCAGTTTCTCCAATCCAGCCCAGTGCCAAACTCGCCAGAGTAATTCCTAGCTGGGTCGTGGAAAGCAAGCGCTCGATGCTACGCTGCAAATTTTGTACCGTTTTTGCAGGCATATCTCCTGCGGCAACGAGTTGATTGATCCGCGATCGCCGCACCGAAACAATTGAAAACTCTGCTGTGACAAAAAAGGCATTAATGGTGATCAAAAGGAAAACAGACAGCAGGCGCACAGCAACCTCTGACCATGCCAGACTTTCAGAGGCAGGTGCAATCATTGCTTAAATGCCTCCACAAATCATCAGTGTTAAGACATTTACAACTAACATAACTTAATAAAATGTCCCCAGCAGACAGCATATCAGCCTTTTATCGCATCACCGGAATATTAGTCGCTTCTAGCTGAACCTTCTGATCAGGATAATCTGACAGAGCCAACGACAATTTTTCTGCCTTATCAACTGATGCAACGGGCAACCGAATAATGCCTGAATATACTTGATTATCGGCAGGCAACTCAGAGGGTAGCCCTTCCGTGTTGGCGCTGAGGGTTCTACCCTGATTGTCTTTGACTTCCAAAAAACTATATAAAAATTTAACGGGGGTTTGATTTGCATTTCGCAATCCAACCGAGATGATGAAAGAATCACCCTGTTGCTGAATAGAGCGAATTTCTAGAGTTACGTCTTCACTTTCTGCGGTAAACGGAAACTTGGCTTGATCCACTGCCGCGCTTGTAGAGGCTCCAGAAACCTGTTTTGCTGTCACAGCCGCTGCTTTACCTCCGCCAATCCGAGTTTTGACGTTGGCAATAATTTTATCTTCTGGCAAAATCAACACCTCATCTTTGCGAGGCAGATCGCCTTTGCGGTTTGCCAGGTTGTTGGGTCGAGTGTCTGGCTGGGTAATGCCTTTGAGAGCTTCACGCCCAAGATTTGTGCCAGCGATGCCGCTAAAAACTCCGCCGATCAGCATGGATGCCAGCAATATGAGAGTGAGTCCGATGGTTGAGTTCCATTTCATGGGTATATAGAATATCAGCGATCGCGGAAAAGCTGATCAAATAATTCAATCAAAAGCTCTCATAATTTCACATATCAAAAAATGAAATTGAGAGATTGCCGCAATCATGCCATAGATCGCTAATTTCTAAAAGAAATCTATTATTGACTCAGCTAATCATTCAGAGCCAACAATTCAAAAGACGACCGAGACCCTACTGGGCAGCGAATCGTGTCGGAAGCACGCCTAGGATTTTCAGGAACAATGGGTGCAACATTGGAGGGTTCTTGCGTTTCACAAAGCTGAGATAATGTAACCGTTCCCGATTGCCTCAAATTAACAGCATAGACAACCCCGGTATAGCTACGAAGTTTGGGGTTTTTAGAGGTTGCCATAATCGCAACGCCTTTAAATTTATTGGGTTTTAAGATAATCCGATAGCTATAGTTTTTAGTGTTGATTGCATCTTCTGCTTCCAACGCGCCAAATGAACTGGCAAAAGCTTTTTTTTCTAAAAAGTAAGTTTGCTGGCTGAAGAGAGCCGAGCTAACTGAGCTTTTGGCTTGGCGTTCTACTGATGAACTGTCTACTGTTGAACCAGAGCCTTTGGCAGATATTACTGTGGAGCATCCTGCAAGTGATAATGCGGCGATCGCAACAAGTAGGGCAAATTGAGTTTTGTATGAAGTCATCGCTAGTATTAAAAAACCTGTTCTTAGCGTTAAAACTGAATCGATGCACCTGCGATGAGTATTTGTACTTTAACGTATCAACACCATATCCAACCAAACTTAGATATTGACTTGGAGTTTACTTAACTCAAGAAAATTTTGATTGTGCAAAGTTGGTCGGGAAAAGAAGGGATTGAAAGTACCACTCTTCAGATCCCTTTCTACTCACTCTTACATAATGACTTATGTGTTTTTCGCAAGACTTGATGAAGCGAGTGTGAAAAATCTATGAAAGTGCTTAACAAGAAACTTAACAAAAGGTATCTCGGAGCCACAACTTTTATCAAACCCTTTCAGGGATTGGAACCCTTACCCTTAAAGTATTCTCTCGCCTCAACCCTACCCAACAAAATTGGGGGGAAACCCTCTCTAATACGGGGGCTTTTCCCCTAACCGTAATATCTCCTCAAACGCGACTATTAAACTATTCGCATTGCTGGTTACACCCATGGACTACGTTTACTTTTTAGCCAACACTAGCTTAACCTTGAGAGTTGTTGAGTTTTTGCATAAGGGTTATTTGCCAGTGCGCTTTATGAGCGTGATTCATCAAATTGATGGCTGGCTAATTCGAGTCAAATTGAGCGAACATTTAGATCCACAACAGCATGGAAATTTCCAAGCGTTTATGAATGAACTGGGCATCCCTCATGAACCCAACATTCGGATTCAAATGGCAATGTGGGGCTTAGAAACGGGTCAATCGCCTGTTGCGGTGATGCAGCGTTATCAAGTGGCAGTGGTTTCTCATGGCACCCCCGATCGCGAAGAAATTGAAGAGTTTCGCACTCAGTTTGTTCGGGGTTTAGGCTATTGTCCAGAGACTTTAGCGTAATTGAAAGCATCGTTGAGTCATGAATCAAGTTTTACTCCTATTTGTTTGTGGGACGATTGGGCTGGGCGCGATCTCCTGTGCCCCTAGTGCCAATCCACCCCGCGCTACTCCTGCATCTCCTAGCCCATCGCCACAAGAGTCTTCAGCCCCTCCAACTCAGGTTAAGCCGCCTCAAGAAGCGCCACCTACTCAGCCTTAACGCAAAACAGGGGAGCGTGAGGTTTAGGCTATGAAGAACGACTAAAAGTTAGACGAGCAATTTAGACACGCAACACAACAATTGCCCAAATCGGGCAGAGTCTAGCCGATCAGTCTAAACTCTAGCCTTCAGAATGATTGGGAATCTGACAGAATAAAGGAAGATTCACGAAAAGAGGCAGTATCGGCTAGTTCACTTTGGACAGGTCGTGCAATGTAGGTTGGGCGATCGCTCTCTTTTTCATTCATCCCGATTTCAGGAAAGTAGCATGGACAATAACAATTGGCTCACTCAAATTCTGATGCTAGGAGTAGGAACAACCTCTTTAGTAGCAGACAAAATCCGCGAAGTTAGCGATGATCTCGTCAAAGATGGCAAACTGAACCCTGATCAAGCTAAAGAAGTCATGGACGATTTGTTGCAGACGCTTAAAAGTGAGCAAGGCAACCTTGAAACCCAAATGCAACGGCAGCTTCGCAATGTTTTGCAAGATATTGGAGTTCCTCGTCAGTCGGAAATGGATGAACTACGCGGTCGAATTGATCGGCTTGAGCGCCAAATTCGCGATTTAGAAAACCGCTTGTGGCGTTAAGGAGTGCATATCTATGATCATTCCACCTGGTTTTTGTCAACGTTCTGTTTCAACAAAGCTTGGCAGAATGGCTTATTACACGGCTGATGCTAATTTTCCAGGATCGGTTCTCCCAGAAAAAACGTTATCAACTTTAGTATTTTTACATGGCTTTGGCGGTGGTTCTTCTGCTTATGAATGGTCGAAAGTCTATCCAGCATTTGCATTGGATTATCGCGTTTTGGCTCCCGATTTGCTGGGCTGGGGCAGATCTGAGCATCCAGAGCGAAATTATCTAGCAGAAGACTATATTTCTACGATTACTGAATTCTTAGAAAAAACCTGTACCGAGCCAGTGCCTGTTGTGGCATCGTCGTTAACGGCGGCTTTAACGATTCGAGCCGCGATCGCCCGTCCCGATTTATTTAAATCTCTAATTCTGACGACTCCCACAGGATTGTCTGATTTTGGTAAAGACTATACCAATAACTTTTTTATTCAACTCGTTAAAACGCCTATTCTTGATCGCCTGCTCTATAGTGCCGGAATCGCCACTTCTGGCGGCATTCGCAATTTTTTAGAGGAGCGACAATTTGCCCGTCCAGAGCGCGTCTACCCTGAAATCGTCGAAGCCTATCTTGCTTCTGCTCAGCAACCTAATGCAGAATATGCCGCCCTCTCTTTTGTACGGGGAGACTTGAGCTTCGATTTGGCGCTTTATATACCCCAACTTCAGGTGCCAACCGCCATTGTCTGGGGAAAAGAATCTCAATTCACGGAAGCAGAAGTTGGACAACGCCTGACATCGCTGAACCCAGAAGCTGTCAAACAGTTTCAACTGCTAAACGATTGTGGATTAACACCCCACTTAGAATTACCCGCGATCGCGATCGCTCTCATTCGCCGCTTTTTGGCAACCCTAAACTCATAGCTAAACTACTACCTTCTTACCCCGTACTCCATACCTCTTATCCCCTATCCTTGAATCCGAATATCCCGCACATTCAAATTCGTAAAATTATAGTTAAATCCCTCTAACTCAATCGGGGAACCAATCTTAATCTTGTTATTCCCTAATACCGGACCATTCTTAGTAATTTGAGCATTGCCTTGAAGCGTGAGCAGAAGATTTCGACTCAGCTTCGATTCGGGTCTAGGGTCAGAGATTACTTGAAATTTACCGTCAGGCTGGGGAACAAACACATTATCTGGCAACTCTTTCGCATCTTTCACGGTGATTTCACCATAGGGTTGATTGCGGATGATAATGCTAGTCTTATCACCAGGCTTGAATAGACTGGTGGTATTTTGTCCCGCAACACGCACCACGACCTCAATTTCAACGGGTTTTGTTGGAATGTTTACCTGAGCCACTGAACCCGATGCGCCTGGAAACACAAAGATGCCGAATAGCACGAATAGAATAATCAGCGCGGCTCCCAAGTCCAGAATGCTAACCTTGCCGAATAGCCGACCTTTAGAATCTACGATAGCCATAAAACGGTTCCTTAAGCGGATGAAGTGGACGCTTTGGACCACCTTTTAGCTACCAAAAATGTAGGAACTAACCTAGCATTTTGATGTCATAAGATCCTCAGCAACCCTGTGACAGGGTAGCATGACTTAGGGTCGCAATCATTATTCTCTGGCAATCGACTTAACCCTTTGATCAAGGGACAAGCTTGGACAACGAGCATGGGTATTGACGATTAATTTCACCTGATTTCATAAGGATTGGCTAAAAATGAACAGCACTTTTCGGTTAATTGCCTCTGCAAGTCTTGCATTGATCAGTCTTGCATTGATTCAGCAACCGACTCCGGCTCAAACCACTTTTTCTGACTGTGCTAGCAAAGCGATCGCCAGTAGAGACGAGGCGGTGGCTAAGATCAATGATTTGGGGCGCGCCCGAAATTTAGCTCGGCAAACAGCAGAGGCTGCTAACGGTGGATTAGCCGAATATCGTACCGATGCTTCGATGCATGGCAGACTATCGGATGCGGCTTGTGTGGATAACGGCAACGGCAGTTGGACTTTTACCATCAAAGGCGGCGCACCGGGCTTTGTAACGCCAACTATTGAAACCGTAGTCACGGTAGACCGCAGCACTTGGCAAGTGAAAGTTGACTACAACGGTGCAGTGCGATCGTAAAATAATTTGAAGAACTGTTGTTCAGTTTGCAGAGTTTGAAGCTAATAATTTATTGCTGATCTCGTTAAAACTATTGCTCACGAGGACTTCAGGTGTTTTTTAGCTGCCGAATGAGTCATTCGGCAGCAATAATATTTGTAGTTTTCTATACTATAGTTAATGAAATGAAATAACCGTCTATATTATTTAACGATGGTTTTTCAGTTTACGTTAGAGGCTTGGTTGAGCGATTCTGCATCGTTATCTCACAACCGTGAAGTGTTGAGTTGCTCCTCGAACCTTGTTTATTGGTTCTGTTTTAACTTAAGAGGTTCATGAGACGGTGGGTCAAAATCCCCTTGCTTTACTGAAACGTTACGACGCGATCGCGATCGCTCGATATTATCGGTTCCGCCCTTGGCTAACTCTTTGGCGCACTTTAAGTATCGCAGTGTCATTTTTAAGTTTTTTCCTTGGGCTAAAAATAGACTCATGGCAAAATCGAACAGAGATACATCGCCTGAAGCGGGCTGAGCAATTGCGCCACACCTTAATTCGTTTAGGTCCAACCTTTATTAAAGTTGGGCAGGCACTTTCTACTCGTCCTGACTTAATTCGTAAAGATTTTCTCGAAGAACTAACTAAGCTTCAAGACCAATTGCCGCCCTTTTCAACTGAGCTAGCCTTTCGCATCATTGAGCAAGAGTTAGGGCGATCGGTCAAAGAAATTTATAGTGAAATCTCTCCCCAGCCTGTTGCAGCCGCAAGTCTAGGTCAGGTTTATCAAGCATTTCTTTACAGCGGTGAAGAAGTTGCCGTTAAGGTGCAGCGTCCTAACTTGTTACCCACTTTGACTTTAGATTTGTATCTGATGCGATGGGCAGCTAGTTGGATTGCGCCTTGGCTCCCGCTAAATCTAGGGCATGATTTGACGCTAATCGTGGATGAGTTTGGCATCAAGTTATTTGAAGAAGTGGATTATTTGAATGAAGGGCGGAATGCCGAAAAGTTTGCAACCAACTTCCGCAATGAGCCAAGGGTCAAAGTTCCGGCGATTTATTGGCGGTATAGTAGTCGGCGGGTGCTAACGCTGGAATGGATTCATGGCTATAAGCTGACGGATACTGATCGCATCCGAGAAGCAGGCTTGGCTAGTGATGATCTGATTGAAATTGGCGTGACTAGCGGCTTACAACAGCTTTTGGAGCATGGCTTTTTTCATGCTGATCCCCATCCCGGCAATCTATTTGCCATGGCTCCCCAATGTGCCATCGATGGCATCCAATCCGTTGATTTGCCGGAAGCTCGGATGGCATATATTGATTTCGGCATGATGGATCAGCTAAACGAATCGACTAAGGAGACATTAGTCGATGCAGTGGTTCATTTAATCAACCGAGATTATGAAGACCTGGCGAAAGATTTTGTGAACTTAGGGTTCTTAACGCCAGATGTGGATATTCAACCCATTGTGCCTGCTTTAGAAGCGGTTTTTTCTCAAGCGTTTGGCGAAAGTGTGCGGGATTTCAACTTTAGAACCATCACCGATAGTTTTTCGGAACTGATGTATGAGTATCCGTTTCGGGTGCCTGCCAAGTTTGCTCTGATTATTCGCTCGTTGGTCACTCAAGAAGGCTTAGCGTTAACGATTAATCCTAATTTCAAAATTATCGAAGTTGCTTATCCTTATGTGGCAAAGCGCTTACTGACTGGAGAATCGCCTCAACTGCGTCGCCGCTTGTTAGAAATGTTATTTAAGGATGGCAAATTTCAGTGGTCGCGGTTGGAAAATTTGATTGCGATCGCTCGTACCAATGGCAACTTTGATCTCCTGCCTTCGGCTCAAATGGGCATTCAGTTTTTGCTGTCAGAGGAAGGGAAGTTTTTAAGAGAGCAGCTAATTATTGCCCTGACTGAAGACGATCGCCTTCATACTGAAGAAGTACAGCGACTTTGGCACTTGATTAAAGACGACTTTCAGCCGGGACGATTGTTGAGCGCAGCCATGGGGGCGATCGCTGAATTCTCGACGGCTGGAACGGCTGCCCTGCTTGCCAACTCGCGGAATTGATCAGCCTGCTGCACCCCGTACTTCCGGACTTCGTGATCACCCACCGCCCACAATGGTGACAATTTCTAGGCGATCGCCGGGTTGTATTTCTGTCGTGTCCCAAAACTGACGGTGTAAAATCTCGCCATTGTATTCCACCGCAATTAGCCGGGGATTTAAGCCTAATTGTTCTAAGAACATTGGTAAAAAGGTGTTCTTGGGGCAGTGGTGCGATTCACCGTTGACTTGAAGCGTAATTAGATTATCCATAGGCTCAATTCTAAAGCGGCGATTGACGATTTAGAATAGAAAGTCCTTTGACCCTTTCTCTTGCCACTTATTCCCTGATTGAACCATGTATACCCTAGACAAACCCACTGAGCGATCGCTCCACGATCCTCTGATTATTGCCGGACGCACCTTTCACTCACGCCTGATGACGGGAACGGGAAAATATCGCAATTTTGACGAGATGCGGCAAAGTGTTGCGGCGAGCGGGTGCCAAATTGTCACCGTTGCCGTCCGACGGGTTCAAACCAATGCTCCCGGACACGAAGGTTTGGCAGACGCTTTAGACTGGAGCAAAATCTGGATGTTGCCCAACACTGCCGGATGCCAAACCGCTGAAGATGCCATTCGGGTGGCGCGTTTGGGTCGTGAAATGGCTAAGCTGCTTGGTCAAGAAGACAACAACTTTGTCAAGCTGGAAGTGATTCCCGATGCCAAATATTTATTGCCTGACCCCATTGGCACCCTGGAAGCCGCAGAGCAATTGGTTAAAGAAGGATTTGCCGTGCTGCCCTACATTAATGCCGATCCGCTGTTGGCAAAACGATTAGAAGAAGTCGGCTGTGTGACTGTGATGCCGCTGGGTTCTCCAATTGGCTCCGGGCAGGGGATTAATAATGCTGCTAACATTCAAATCATTATTGAAACGATAAAAGTTCCGGTAGTGGTAGATGCGGGTATTGGGGTGCCGAGTGAAGCGGCTCAGGCAATGGAAATGGGGGCGGATGCGCTTTTGATTAACACCGCGATCGCCCAAGCTCAAAACTCTCCAGCAATGGCACGGGCAATGAGCCTAGCAGCAGAAGCGGGTCGGCTGGCATACCAAGCAGGACGGATTCCGATAAAGCCTACTGCTAGCGCTAGTTCACCGACTATAGGAACGATCGCCAGCGCAGCGCAGTAATCCTACCTCATGCCGTAATATTTCAGGCGCTCGCTCTTTTGTACAACTGTTTGCCTAAAAAAGTTCTCTGTAAATGGGCGATCGCGGCTTGAAGTCCTACACTGGAGATTATGCTTCTTATGAAATTAAGGATTGGCAGTCATGGGATTGTTTGACCGTGTTAGCCGGGTGGTACGTGCAAATCTGAACGATGTCGTCAGTAAAGCTGAAGATCCCGAAAAGATCTTAGAGCAAACCATTATTGATATGCAGGAAGACCTGGTGCAAATGCGTCAGGCGGTGGCAAGCGCGATCGCAAGCCAAAAGCGAAGTCAGCAACAACATAACCAGGCTCAGACTGAAGCAAATAACTGGCAGCAACGGGCGCAGCTAGCGATTCAAAAGGGTGATGAAGGGTTAGCGCGGGAAGCCTTGGTTCGTAAAAAGACCAATTCTGAAACCGCTGCCTCACTCAAAACTCAACTCGACCAGCAAAGCACCATGGTCGATACGCTGAAGCGGAATCTAATTGCGCTAGAAGGCAAGATTTCGGAAGCCAAAACTAAAAAGGACATGCTCAAAGCCAGGGCATCGGCGGCAAAAGCCAACGAGCAACTGCAAAACGTGGTGGGTCGCATGGGCACAGGCAGCGCCATGGGAGCCTTTGAGCGCATGGAAGAAAAAGTGCTGCAAATGGAGGCAAAATCTCAAGCCGCAGCGGAACTGGCGGGAGCCGATTTGGAAAGCCAGTTTGCCCTACTAGAATCAGGTGGCGATGTGGATGATGAACTAGCAGCCATGAAAGCTCAGCTATTAGGCGGTGCTGCTCAGGATAAAGCTCAGCTTCCTTCTGGCGCTCCGGCTGATCAAGCAACCGCTCAGCAGACGAGTAATCCTGAAGTTGATGCTGAACTGGAAGCATTGAAAACAAAGCTCGATCAACTTTAGGCTGCTCCTGATTGCCGATTTTTCACCTATCTGTGCAGCTAAAGCCAGTCTGCAAATAGGGATCAAGAGTTTCTCAAAGTCCCTCTCCCGCTCTGGGAGAGGGATTTAGGGTGAGGGAAATTAGGAAATAGCACGATAAAATAGTTTATAAGTACCAGTTTATTGAGTTCATGAGAGCCAGCATTCAGCAGCAAATTTTGTTTATTCACCATGAAGATGTGCCGCAGTTTAAGAAGGGCGGGTCTGTGGTGCGAAATAGCTACTTTTGGGCGCTAAAGGCGATCGCGGCTCACACGAAGCGAAACGGTGACTGGGAATATGACCCAGAAGTGTGGCTAGCGCTCCAACGATTGCTGCTCTCTTTTGCAGAATCAGGCTATTTGGGACTGCGCGAAACCCAGCTAGAATTTGCGGTTGATCAAGAGATTCCGCCCATATTGAAGTTGGTAGCAACCTGGGAATAAGTTTTGAGTTTTGAGTTTTGAGTTTTGAGTTTTGAGTTTTGAGTTTTGAGTTTTGAGTTTTGAGTTTTGAGTTTTGAGTTGTAAAAGAAGCGGGTGGTAGCCTGGGAATAAGGTTTGAGTTGTAGAAGCTTGACTCAGTCACGATCTCAACTAAGACATTAAGCCACACCACACCTATGCCAGCCTCAAGCGATCGTGCCAAAACTACGCCAATCCTTTCATAGATTGAGACACCTTTTACTTCAACTAATTTAACAGGTGCTTTCGTGTTTCATGGCTTTCAGTAATGCTGCCAATGCTTGATCTTCGGACTGATTTACCTGCCGATCCATCATCGCAAGACTGACCGCTTTTGGCAGGGCGATCGCGGCAACATCTGCATCCAATCCATCCACCAAATCATCCAACGATTGGGGCACTTTCAACGCTGATCTCACGCCTAACAACGTGGGTTCATCGAAGCCAATAGCTTTTAACTGAGGCTGCAACGTATCCCAGAGTATCGGTTGGTCGGGACTCCCCACTTGAATTAAGTAAGCAAGCAATCGCTGGAGAGTGCTTTGCTGGTAGGTTGTGAATTGAGCCAAGTCTGGGAATGGACTATAATCCGCTGTGCAGCTACCCAAATTGCCGACAATTTTTTGCCAATCACAGGTATCGCAGGCTTCTGGTTTATCGACCGTCAGACACAGATGAATTTTGCCATTCGTGGCTCTAAGGTGTTCAACTTGAGCATGAACGCCCAAAAAGCTGAGCCATTGAGCAACGGTTGAAATCAGCACAGAACGAGTGGCACGGCTATTTGCCAGCAGTCGAACTTGGGTTTGAACCATCGGGCGAACAATATGGGACAACATAAAAATCTGCGGACACTGAACAACCTCAACATGCCCTTTAGGATATAGGAATTTTTGCGATCGCAGTTGAAATTTAGGAGTTCCCTAACAAAGCTATCCCCTCGTGCCTAGTCCTTCAACCTTAGACTCTAGCAACTTCAAAAACTCAGTGTTCACGCCCGATTCTCGCGTCAGAGCCACTTTGCCAGTCCGGGCAATTTCTCGCAGCCCAAACTTGTTTAGCACCTGCACGATCGCGACCATTTTACCCGGATCTCCCACCACTTCTAGCGTTAAGGAATCTTCGGCAACATCCACCACTCGTGCCCGAAAAATTTGCGCCAGTTCCAGCACCTCAGAGCGGTTCGCACTGCTGGCGTTCACCTTCATTAACATGAGTTCTCGCTCGACACAGGGCACTTCCGTAATATCCTGCACTTTAAGCACATTGATCAGCTTGTAGAGTTGCTTAGTCAATTGTTCAATAATTTGGTCGTCTCCTGGAACCACCATCGTGATTCGAGAGATCCCCAGTTGCTCGGCAGGTCCAACTGCCAAGCTTTCGATATTAAACCCACGCCGCGCAAATAGACCCGCGATTCGGGTTAAAACGCCTGCTTCGTCTTCAACTAAAACGGATAATGTGTGTTTCATGCCGATATGCTGCCCATCTCAACAAAAGAGGGTGAGATTCAAAAGGTCTAGAAAAAAGCTGGTGTGATTCATGCCACCTAAATTGAAGTTTAGAGCGATATTTACAGCCAGCTTTCTATTTTATCGTGGAGTGTTGGCTATGCATACGCTAGTTTGTGAGTGGCTCATGATTTTCCAGGCAATGCCGTTTAATCGGCGATCGCGCTCAAAGTCTTTAAAGTGAGCTTTTAAAGGGTGAGCCAGTTGATCCCAAGATACACCTACAAACCCCAAACGGGCGTAGAACTGACACCTTTGAGGCTTACAAACGAGATAGGTCGGCTGTGCCTGATGAATCATCTGCTGCACTAGCCGCGATCCCAGCGATTGTCGTCGCCAAGGTGGGCTGATGTATAAGTGGTAGAGAACATAAAAGTTATCGTAACCAGCAAGGGCAGCACAGCCAACGAGGGTTCCTTCGCATTCCACAACTTGGTACAAAGACCAGTTAAACAACGGCTCAGTGGGAATCAGCAGCACGTAAAAAAGGAGAATGCCAGCCTGCCCGATCGCCCAAAGTAGGGTACAAAACAACAACAGCATCAGAACGGATTGCAACGGCAGCGATCGCGTGTGCATCAAAACCCACTGCTGGAGCGCTGCCAAAAGCACTAAACCGCCAACTTCAAGCAGACGATACGCAATAAGCCGGAAATCAAAACCAAGCGCTTCAGATTGGATTAGCTCTAAAACGAAGTGTTGAAGCATCCAGCGATCGCCCTTACGGGCAGGTCTCACTAAGCAATGAGTCGATAAAGGTAAAAACCTCTGAGACATCAGCGACTCGCTTGAGCGCAACGACAGACTCACCCAAAAAATTAGCTAAAACGGCGAAACCGCTTTCTCCGACGGGCGATCGCCTTACGTTTTTCCTTCTCGATCGGCGTTTCAAAATGGCGGTTCTTTCGCATATCTTGAAAAATGCCTGCTTTTGCCACTTGGCGTTTAAATCGACGGAGTGCCGACTCAAGCCCTTCGTTTTCCCCCACAACTACTTGAGTCATGCTACTCCCTCTTGAATATGAAATCAGACTAGGCAAATGAACTGAAATGCATCGTTAACACCAATGAACTACCGTCATTTCAGCGTTTTCATCTGCCCAACGGCAGAGCATTTAATTTTAGTAAAGAAGTTTTGAGCGATCATGACTCAGTTAGTATCGGCGATCGCCACCAAAGCTATCCCTTCCACGAGCAGGAGGACGATCTTCTCGCGGTTTTGCCTTATTCACCTTCAACGCACGCCCCATCCACTCTGCCCCATCCAAAGCTTCAATAATTGCCGTTTCCTCAGCTTCAGAAGACATTTCTACAAACGCAAACCCGCGCATACGACCCGTTTCCCGATCTTTAGGTAACTGCACACTCACAACCTTTCCATATTCCGAGAAGGTTTCTCTAACATTCTCTTCGGTGACTTGAAAGGACAAATTACCAACGTAAACAGACATAACGAGTCTCCGGTTAGCGAGGAAAAAAGAGTTGAATTTGAGGAATCACCCGGCTATGAAAGCAGAGTAAACTACCCCAAAAATAAATCATTGCTCGGATGAGCATACCATAAGATCCAAGCGAGGCATATCTTTAGACCACAGCACCCGCAAATGACAGCACTCTAGCCACTTATTTTCACTCAGCATAAGGCATGGGGAAATTACAGATACTTCAGTCATATATAAAGTTTCTGTGAAGCGATCAAGGGACGACAAGCCATCAAGCGAGTACCGAAATAATCCTGTAAACCTCCTTCCGGCAGGGCTTCTAGGTCATTTTGAAGCCTGTTTGGTATGAGACATTCCATCAGATTTATGTGAAGGATTCCAGAAGCATTAATGCTTTTTGAATAAAAGTCTTCGTAGGGCTGATTAGATCAGTAGAAGCACATAGGACGCTGTTACAGGCTTTCGAGTGTTGTCTCTGGGTGCAGCACGATCGCACATCTTAATTCATTTCTCAGGCACTCATTCACGTATGAACATTAAATTCTTTGGAGCGATCGCTCTCACAACCGCGATCGCAGCAATCTCAATGCCAGCATCGGCAGCAACTTTGGTTTTATATAGTCAGGATTTTGAGAACCCATCAGGGTTCGTTAACGACGGTAGTGACGTGAATATTTACAAATCTGTCAACACCCTTTATGGAAATCAACCGCCTGGATTTACTTTTGCCCAGGCTAATACCGTTGAAACCCTTCTTATCACCGGTAATAAAGCCTTTGGAACTGGCTATTCTGATCCTTCAAGCAAAGGAGGAAACTATGCACTTGGTATGCTCACAGGCGGTGATTTACTCGGCTTGTCCTTTAATGTTGGGAGCAACCAGTTTTTAAACGCTCGCCTGGATATTTCAAGTATTGATCTCAGTGAATTTCAGGGTCCATTTGTTCGACCTGGATCGGTGCCGACCTTTGAGTTCACGCTATATGACAATCCTAGCGGAACCACGGGACTAGGCAACGGAACAATTTTGGATGTGTTGCAAGCATCAGGCACTGCATCGCCACGCACTGTGTTTGATTGGACAGAGGTTTTGCTGCCATTAAATGCCAGTGGCAGTACTAATGGCAACGTAACTCTACGAATTGATCTGCTAAGTGGTGGATACGCCGCACTAGACAACTTCCGTATTGCAGCGTCTGATACTGCTGGTGATGTTGGTGTGATCACGCCAGTGCCACCCATAGATCCCCCAACGGAAACTGTACCCGAAGTTTCTCCACCGCCAGCAGAAGCCGTACCTGAACCAACCACGATGCTGGGAATTGCTCTCGCTGGAAGCGGTCTAGCCTATTTCAAGCGCCGTAAAGCCTCCGTGTAGTCCTCAACATAGTCATTTAACCAGATAGGGCGAGCATACTTACCCTACCTGGTTATTTACTGACAAGCGTTTTAAGCAGTCATTAGACCGTACCGTGGATTAAATCCTGATTGTCTCCAAAGGCTCGACCATTCATTGCAGGAGATTTCTAATGTTCAAACAGTTTCAATATCAATCATGCCTCTCGAAAACGTTGTCAAGTGTTGCTGTGATTACGTCCCTTGGGTTTATGGTTGCTGATCAGCTACCAGCATCAGCGGCATCGCTTACCCCAGCAAATGTGTCGATCGTGGACGGTGACTTTGCCAATTGGGACGTATTTCATCTCATAACTGATAATCCGTATGCATTTGGCTCACCTTCTAACCTTTCTACTGGTGTGGGGCAGCGCCTTGAAACGGGTGGAAGTCCTGGAGCATTTCTACAACTTTCACATATCTTTGTGTTCGAGGATACATCCTGGGTTGGGGGAATTAAAACTGACGCAACTTACAATCCCATCATCGATGGCGAGATTCTAAGTTTGTCTGCTACTGCTACTGTGAAAAGTGGTGGTGTCTCAGCTTGGCAAGTGGTTGTAGAGCAAGCAGGTCAGCGCTATTTCTCGTTTCCTTTTAGGACTATCTCTGCTGGTTCTGGAGATTGGCAAAGCGTAAGCATCGCAAATTTGACCGCCAACGATTTTGATACGAATCCTTGGGCTGGGATGGCTATGCAGTTACCAAACGGTAATTCTCCCAATTTTGGTGCTGGCGCAGCCCCCATTGACTTTGGCTTCCTGTTTGGTAATCGCACACTTGGTAGCACAGCAATAAACATTTTTGGACTTGATAATTTTGCCCTAACCATCAGCCCTGGGGCACCATCACAAAATGTGGATTCCCCAGCGGAAACGGTGCCCGAAGTTTCTCCACCGCCAGCAGAAGCAACTATCAGCCCTGGGGCACCATCACAAAATGTGGATTCCCCAGCGGAAACGGTGCCCGAAGTTTCTCCACCGCCAGCAGACG
>NZ_JBFPDP010000021.1:0-15364 GCF_040830845.1 Sivoneniella epilithica UHCC 1019 | reverse complement strand
AAGCTGTACCCGAACCAACCACGATGCTGGGAATTGCTCTCGCTGGAAGCGGTCTCGCTTACTTTAAGCGCCGTAAAGCATCGGCTTAGTGCCTGCTCAACTTTTAGCGAATTGCTGATTGCTTTAGGCTGGGTTGCCTGTCATGACCCAGCTTTGCTTTTCTCTAGTAGCGCTGAGCAAAAGGGTAATCGCATGTAAGGCTGTGATTGGTTGATGATGGACGCGATCGCCAAAGTAAAATGAGAAGGACATTCTGTCCTTTGACTAATCCCCCAGACGAGGAGATGCTCATATGCCATTGGCTGAACTCATGTCACAAATCCAGGAACTTCCGAAAATCGATAAGCTTCGGCTAATGCAGTTTTTGGCAACAGAGCTTGTTAAAGCAGAAGATGCAAATTTCTTTGTTGCGAACCGAGAGTATCCGGTCTGGTCGCCCTACAATTGCTCCGAGGCGGCTAATGTTTTGATGAACCTTCTGGCGACAAAGCAGCAAGAAAAGAATGGCTAACGCTCAGACATTTGCTTACAAAATTAGGGAATCCTAGCTAACCTAATGTGCAACTAATTCGCCCTCATCCCAACCCTTCTCCCCAAGGAGAAGGGCTTTCGGACATTTCCGGTTC
The DNA here is from genome assembly GCF_040830845.1 of Sivoneniella epilithica UHCC 1019. Classification (NCBI taxonomy): domain Bacteria; kingdom Bacillati; phylum Cyanobacteriota; class Cyanophyceae; order Leptolyngbyales; family Leptolyngbyaceae; genus Sivoneniella; species Sivoneniella epilithica. Next base: position 14,738 of record NZ_JBFPDP010000021.1, on the reverse strand, counting down.
CCTCTCCCGTCGGGTGAGGGCTAGGGTGAGGGCGGCCTATGCATTGTTTCAGCAAAGTCGCACATCGCGTTAGCTACGCCTTTCGAGCCATGCTTTCATCTTGCCGGGATTGAGCAATCCTAATGGATCAACCCTTTCCTTAAAGCGCAAATGCTGAATGTCAACGGTTTTTCTACCGCCTTCTTCCAAAATGTAGGTGTGCGGATTGAAGATGTAGGCATTGACCGATTCGTGATAGTCCATAATTTCTTGAAGGCGATCGCCCGTGGTATATCGCACCACCTGCAAGCCAACCGGACGAACCGATCCGCCGACTCGAATAAACTCCAGATGCATCATGACTTCATCGCCATAGTGATCATACAAATGCTCAAGCACCTTTAACTCTGGATCATCCGGAAACAAAGTTTGCAGATAAGTCAAAGTCGGATCAACGCTACGAGCATGAAGCGTGGTGTGGTTCCAGGAATATTCTACTAACGTGATGCCTTTGCTTGCTTCCTGCGCCAGTTTTTGATAGCAAACTTCCCCACCAAATTCTTTCACCAGTTCTGCAAACGGCTCCAAGCTGCACTCTGCAACTAATACCAGTGCCACATGGCTACCCGCTGGAATGCTGCTCTTTAACGCGGCAAAGTAAGTCGGTAAAGGATCAGCACAGATACACACCATTTTTTTGAGGATGCCGTCACTGTTGCCCAATGCCTGACCAAATCGAGCGCTGGTCATGAAATCATTAAAGGCAACGATCGCCTCTGCCCAAGCATACGCAGGCGCTAAAGGAATTTCCAGTTCAGTGATGATGCCATTGGTGCCCCAGGCGTGCGCCACTTTATACACATCATCGCCCCGCAGTTCCACCACTTGCGGTTCCGCTTCCATGGTTACGACCCGCAGTGCCAGCAAATTACCGCGATCGCGCAATTGTCCATAGGTAATCGAACCAATGCCACCACTACCGCCACCAATAAACCCACCAATTGTGGCTTTGCGATAGGTAGAAGGAGCCATACGGATTTCCCAACCGCTTTCTCGCGTTTGTTTATCGATCGCTGCGAGTTTTGCTCCCGGCTCCACACACGCAATCCCCGGTTTCACCCATTTCACCTGCTGCATCCCAGACACATCCAGAATCACACCGCCTGCCAACGGCACACACTGCCCATAATTCCCCGTGCCTGCCCCCCGCACTGTCAGCGGCACTCTATGGTTTACACATGCCTTTGCCACCCGCAGCACTTCCGCCTCACTCGTGACTTTGACCACAATATCCCCCCGCTTATCTGCCAGCGCATCTTGAAGAAGCGGGCTATAGGTATAGTAATCCTGAGACAACTTACTGACTTGAGCCACATCGGTGATGATCTCTAATCCCGCCAACTCAGCAATTAAACGGTTCAGATCAGATTGGGACACGGCAGACACCATGGCAAGTTCTCACAGATCGATGGACAAAAGGTATGAGCATTAGCAGCGCCAGATATTACCGCATCTTAACATCCCTCCTGAGTGGAAATAATCAGCAGTTGCAATCAAGCGATCAGAATATAAGGTCTTGACAGCCAGCTTAGATGAATACTGCTAGCTGCCACTTTGCTGACAATTATTTTCAATAAAGCTACACTTGAGTAGTCTGTATTTTTAACGCAAGATGACAAAATTATGAAGCAATGTCCTTGCTGTTCCGATCAACTCTTGCGCCATGTTAGTAGAGCGAAAATTTACTGGTTTTGTCCTCATTGCAGGCAGGCTATGCCACTTTTGGAGAAGCCAGAAAAACAAAAATGTTACCAGGCTTAGCAATACTTCGGACAGTTTTTGTGAAAATGCTGAAAACCCTCGCTACGCCATCAATTTTGACATTTGGTGCGATATTGGCTTGGCGAATTAGCAATGAGGAGCGCATCATAATAAAACAAGTTGGCGATGAAACCAAACCGATATGCAACAGACAAAGCGGATAAACACCATGATGTCTTGGCTAGCTGCTGGAGCGATCGCGATCGCTCTTTCAGATTTTGGGCTAGCAGCAACTCCTGCTCAGCCTTCATCGACTCTGAGCTACAAACGGTTTGCAGATTGGTGTACTAATCAAACCTCCCTGCCTATTGCTAGCCAGCAGACTATCCGCCTATTGATGAGCGCCGCAAACACAGCCGATTGTCAGGTTGCTGATCAGCAGTTGTCTAATCAGACAGCACTTTTTTTGGGAGGCAGCGAGATTATCGACCTCAGTCCACTTGCATCCTTAGTGAATCTCAAAACGCTTATTCTCAGTAACAATAAAATCGCTGATCTCAAGCCTTTGAGTCAGTTAACTAACCTTACTTGGCTGTCTTTAGACACCAATCAAATTTCTGATTTGCGCCCCCTCGCCCCGCTGATTAATTTACGGACGCTGCTTGTAGATACGAATAAGATTGAAGATTTGCGTCCACTCGAATCGTTAAAAGGGTTAACTAGCCTGTTAGCCTATGACAATCAAATTGCTGACATTAGTCCATTAGCCTCTCTCACAAAACTAGAGGCTCTTGCGTTATACAACAATCAAATTGAGGATTTGAGTCCTCTCGCTTCGCTGCAAAATTTACGGATTCTGTCGCTGTATGACAATCAAATTGAGGATTTGAGTCCGCTCAAATTATTGACGAATCTAAGAACATTAGTTTTATTTGAAAATAAGATTTCTGATTTAAAGCCATTAGAAAGTTTGACAAATCTTGAATCTTTGACGCTGTTTGAAAATCGAATATCAGATGTTAGCCCACTTAGCTCATTAACTAACCTGCGTAATTTATTATTGGGAAATAATCCAATTTCGGATATTAGTCCTTTAAGTAAGCTAACAAAGCTAAAAGCTCTATCGTTGTTTAACACGCGAGTTGCGGATATTCAATCCCTTCGGGCGATCGCCCCTCTAGCTCAACTCGATCTCTACAACACACGAGTTACGGATGTGAGCGTCCTTAAAACATTGTCCAATTTGAAAGAATTAGATTTGCGAAGAACGCCTTTACTAAAGAGAATTTGCCCCATCAAGCCGATATCTGGGTGCCGATTGTAGGACGCGATCGCTGATAATTAAATAGGTGAAGTAGACCCATTAGGAGAAATCTTGTGAGCGATCGTCGGTTCAACTTCACTATGTTTCTATTCGCCTGCGTTATTTCACTGTCCACCCTGCTAACGGGCTGTGACTTGCCCCAAGTCAGCGCAGAGCAACGGATATTTCTTGACCTCTCGCTCGATTTTTTGAGCAGCTACACGTTGCCCAATCAAAAATTTCAGGATACCCCCGTGGGTGGCTTATCGGCTCTTACCTACGATCGCCAGCGCAATCTGGTGTATGCCATCTCCGACGATCGCAGCGAATTTGCTCCAGCGCGGTTTTATACATTGAAACTGAACTTAGATGCCGCCAACCCCAAAACACCCAAGATTAAACAGATTGAGGTGACAGGAGTCACTTTTATTACGGATGAAACGGGTCAGCCATACGAGAAGGGAGGGGTTGATCCTGAAGGAATTGTATTATCTCCGTTGGGAACGCTGTTTATTTCGAGTGAAGGGGTTGCGAGTCGGGGAATTGCTCCGTTCGTGCGCGAGTTTGACCTGAAAACTGGGAAATGGAAACGGAGTTTGGTGATTCCCGATCGCTACCTGCCCAAATTTGAAAACGGCAAGCAAACTCAAGGCGTAGGCGATAACTTAGGCTTTGAATCTTTGACGTTGAATATGAGCGGTGGCAGTACGGTTGCGATTGAACCCTTTCGCTTGTTTACTGCAACTGAATCGGCACTGACGCAAGATACCAGTCCAGAACATCCTCAGCAAGGGGCAAGCCGCAACCGTGTTTTGCATTATTCCCTCGATCCAACCTATTCTCTCCTGCTATCGGAGCATTTGTATGAAATGGAGCCGCCGCCAAAAGGTGCCTCATTTCACGGATTGACGGAGATGCTGGCGATCGACCAAGGAGGACATTTCATCAGCATTGAGCGATCGTTTGGCACCAATGGTTTTGGCATAAAGTTGTTTCAACTGGCAACCGGTAGCGCCAGCGATACTACGACTATTGAGAACTTTCAAGGATCAATTCCGGGAGTGCAACCCATTCGTAAAAAGCTATTGCTTGATCTAAACCAATTGGGCATTCCCCTCGACAATTTAGAAGGCATCGCGTTTGGACCGCAACTGCCCGATGGTAGCAAAAGCTTAATATTAATTAGCGACAACAATTTTAGCGACCAGCAAGCAACTTTGTTCTTTCTATTTCGGATTAAGGGACTTCGCTAGTTTTTAAGCAAATATATGAATAGACAAGAACGGCAGATTTTTATAAAAACCATGCAAGGTTTGGTTTCTGGGGATGGCGATATTCGAGGCAGAATGAACGCTGCCCCTGGTTCAGTTCAACCTTTTTCTGAACCTATAATGCAAGCGATGGTAATAAAAGCGGAAGAGATGAGATCGCGGAACCTAACTCCTCAGCAGGTAGAAGCGGAAATTTTAGCAAACGTTGATGAGGCTAATCGAACTACGGAAGAACTCGATGGTAATCCCTAAAACGCTCATATCAGACCAACCTCACCAACTGCTGCGATCGCTGCAAAATACAAAGAAAAATCTTGGAGCGAACAAGATAATCAAACAGCTAGATCATAAAATGTAAGGATAGGATACGGTCTGTTAAAGCTCAGAAACTTATATTTAGCAGTATGTTACGTTCTAGCGTAATGTTTTCTTTATATTTGCTAGGCTGAATCCTTAAGGGATAACCCATCTTGGTGAATGATTCAAAGCTGTAGAGGCAAAGCATCGAATGCAGGCAAACCCTGATCAGCCCAATATTGCCGATTGTCCGCTGCAACTCTTGCTGTTTATAGATAAACGACCGAGTTCTAGAGAGCAAGTTCAGCAGGTTCGTACTGCTCTGAAAGAGTTACGGAGAGAGTGTGAGTTTGAGCTTCAAATTATTGATGTGAGTGAACAGCCTTATTTGGCTGAATATTTTCGCTTGATTGCCACACCCGCTTTGATCAAAATTCATCCAGAACCTCGTCAAACTTTGGCTGGCAGTACGTTGGTGCAGCAATTACAACATTGGTGGATTCATTGGCAGCGCTCTGTGGCAGAGTATTTAGCAACTGCGGATTCTAGTGCTGTTGAGGTGCGATCGCTGAAACAAACGCTTGCGCTTGAAATTGCCGCTGTCACTCCACAGACCGGAGATGGCAGTGCCGCCGCCTCCACAAATTTGGAATCGCGTAATCTATCGGCTGAAGTTGAGCAGGTTTCCACTTTACGCAGTCTCAAAGATGCATTTGATAGCTCAGCGTCGTTCAATTGGGTCACGCGATCGACCGAGTTAATTCGGTTGTCCGATGAAGTCTTTCGTTTAAAGCGCGAAAAAGAGGATCTAGAGCATCAACTTCAATTCAAAGATCAAATTCTGGCGATGTTGGCGCATGATTTACGTAACCCACTGACCGCAACGTCGATCGCCTTGGAGACATTGGAACGAGACTGTAATCCTAAAGACGGGGTAGAGCGCCTAACGCCCCAATTAACGGCTCGATTACTGAACCATGCTCGCACTCAAACACGGGCGATTGATCGAATGATTACCGATGTTTTGCAGGCGGCACGCGGCATTGGTTCGGATGCGCGCATTCATCCCCACAAGCTGGATTTAGGCGCTTTATGCTTAGATGTACTGAATGATCTGCAAGATCGTTTTTTAGAAAAATCCCAGCAGGTTGAAAAAGATATCCCCTCAGATTTACCAATGATCCTGGCGGATGGGGAACGAATTCGCCAAGTTTTAACCAATCTGCTCGACAATGCCGTGAAATATACGCCACCCGGCGGCACCATTCAGCTTTCCGCTCTGCATCGCACGACGCAAAAAGTACAGGTCAGCGTGGAAGATAACGGACCTGGGATTCCTTCGGAAAATCAAGAGCGAATTTTTGAGGAATGCTTTCGCCTCAAACGAGATGAAGACAAATCAGGATATGGGATTGGGCTGTCTTTATGCCAGCGAATTATTCGCGCTCACTATGGGCAAATTTGGGTAGACTCTACCTCAAATCACGGCAGTTGCTTTCACTTCACGCTGCCTGTCTTTCGGAAGTAGATCAAGTTAGGATTCAGATGATTGATTGATGATCCCAATTTGCACCTGACCGTCCACTACTTGAACTGGATAGGTGAGTACGCTGACGCTTTCATCATCCAAACATTGCCCCGTGAGCAGGCTGAAGTTTTGCTTGTAAATGGGGGAAGCTACTTTGGGAATGCCGTTGCGATTCGTAGAACGATCCCTACGGGAATCGCCCACAATCCCTCGTGATAAAACCTGTGCTTTGCTAAAAGGATCATAGTTGCTGATAGCGTAGACTGTTTCACTCTGCTCTACTTCACTTCGCCCGATGCGAAATACAGCAATTTGTTCACCATTGACGAGAGCGCAGACCCCTGTGTTGGGCAGAATGCGGTCTAAAGAACAAACAGAAATCCACTGGGCAACCTGTTGATTAGAAAGAGATTGAGTCATGATGTCGTTTTGAGTTTTGAGTTTTGAGTTTTGAGTTTTAAGACACACAAGCATTTAAGTCTCGGATACTGAGAGATGAAGGTGACAGGAGACAAAATGTTTACCCTTGCCCCTAACTTCTAGCTCCTAATTCCATCAACTGGCGTTCGTGTTCATAGGCTGGACGTTTTTGATCTCGTTCTTCGACGAAGAGTAGGGCTGGATCTGGTTGATCGGAGTTGACGAAGTGGGTAAAGCGCTGGCGTTTGGCGGGATCTTCGACTGTTTTTTTCCATTCGCAGGCGTAGGTGGCAACTTGGTAGGACATTTCTGCTTCCAGTTGGGCACAGATACCGAGGGAGTCTTCAATCACTACTTGCTTGAGGTATTCGATGCCGCCTTCTAGCTTGTTTAGCCAAGTAGCCGTGCGCTCTAGCCGATTTGCGGTGCGGATGTAGAACATGAGGAAGCGATCGCAGTATTTAATCAGCGTTTCTTGATCAATGTCGGCAGCGAGTAATACAGCGTGTTGGGGTTTAATGCCGCCATTGCCGCAGACGTATAGATTCCAGCCTTTTTCGGTGGCAATTATGCCAAAGTCTTTGCTTTGCGCTTCGGCACATTCGCGGGTGCAGCCGGATACCGCACTTTTGATTTTGTGGGGTGCCCGGAGTCCGCGATAGCGCAGTTCTATAGCGATCGCCAAGTTAGTAGAATCCTGCACTCCAAAACGGCACCAGGTACTTCCCACACAGGATTTCACCGTGCGTAGCGCTTTGCCATAGGCATGACCTGATTCAAAACCTGCTGCAATTAATCGTTCCCAGATCAGCGGCAGTTGATCGACCCGTGCGCCCAGCAAATCGATCCGCTGACCGCCGGTAATTTTGGTGTAGAGGTCAAAGTCGCGTGCCACTTCACCCAGCACAATCAGCTTCTCTGGGGTTATCTCTCCACCGGGAATGCGCGGAATCACGGAATAGGTGCCGTCTCGCTGAATGTTTGCCAGAAACGCATCGTTGGTATCTTGTAAGCCCGCGTGAGGCGCATTCAAAATATGCTCATTCCAGGTGGAGGCAAGGATAGACGCGATCGCGGGTTTGCAAATCTCACAGCCTTTCCCCTCGCCGTATAGCACCAGCAGTTCTTCAAAGGTTTGGATGCCTTGGGTGCGAACGAGATGATAAAGCTCTTGACGCGAGTAGGTGAAGTGTTCACACAGATGATTTTTCACTTCTAGTCCGGCTTTTTTCATCTCCATTTTCAGCAGATCTGTGACCAGCGGCACACAGCCACCACAACCTGTTCCTGCCGTAGTACATTTTTTAACGGTGCCAATATCCGTCAGGTTGCCTGCTTGAATTGCCGAGCAAATGTCGCCCTTAGTGACGTTGTTGCACGAACAGATTTGGGCGCTGTCGGGCAAGCTGTCTACACCCATGCTGACGGTGGCTTTGTCTTCGCGGGGCGGGATCAGCAAGTCTTCAGCATAGGGCGGCACTGCCATATCGTTTTGCATCATTTGCAGCAGGGTGCCATAGGCAGAGGCATCGCCAATCAGAATGCCACCCAACACGCGATCGCCCGCTTCATTCAACACCAGCTTTTTATAAATGCCCTGTTGATTATCAATCCAGGTTAGGTCTTTTGCGCCGGGAGTTTTGCTAAAGCCATCGCCAAAGCTGGCAACATCTACACCCAAAAGTTTCAGCTTGGTAGACATATCCGCCCCGGTGAAGCTGCTGCTGCCGAACTCGCACAGGTTATCGGCTGCCACGCTTGCCATCGTATAGCCGGGAGCAACCAAGCCATAAATGCGCTGATTGTAAAGGGCGCATTCTCCGATCGCGTAGATTGTAGGATCAGAGGTTTGACAATAGTCATTAATCACAATGCCGCCGCGATCGCCCACTTCCAGCCCAGATTCCCGCGCCAGTTCATCACGGGGGCGAATCCCTGCCGAAAATACAATCATGTCGGTTTGCAATTCCGAGCCATCCGCAAACAGCATCTTGCAGACCTGCCCCTGCTCATTCATGACAATTCCGCTGGTGGATTTATTGACATGCACACCCACTCCCAGCGCTTCAATCTTGTCTCGCAGTACCGCACCGCCCAATTCATCAATTTGCACTGGCATCAATCGGGGTGCAAACTCGACTACATGAGTGTCTAAACCCATACTCTTTAACGCATTGGCGCATTCCAGCCCCAACAAGCCGCCGCCAATCACCACGCCCGTTTTGCACTGTTTCGCATAGGCAGCCATCGCTTCTAGGTCTTCGATCGTGCGATAGACAAACGTGCCCTGCGCCTCCTTGCCTTGGATGGGTGGCACAAAGGGATAGGAGCCTGTTGCCAACACGAGATGGTCATAGGGAAGCACCATGCCGTTGGCTGAGGTGACGGTTTTGTGGGTTCGATCAATGCTGACTGCTTTATCACCGATCTGTACCTGAATAGTGTTTTCTAGGTAGAAATCAGGCGCAACCAAGGACAAATCGTCTGCCGTTTTTCCGGTGAAAAACTCGCTAAGATGAACGCGATCGTAGGCAACACGAGGCTCTTCGCAAAAGGTCGTCAAGTTCCAGGTTTCAGTCGCTCCTTTTGCAACCATCCGCTCTAAAAACTTGTGACCCACCATTCCGTTGCCAATCACAATCAAGTTTTTCGTTGGCAAGTTTTTCTCAGGCATATCGGCTTCTCAATTGCGCGTATGAAAGATCTCTGTCTAAGACAGTGTTCGATTTGCTCAGTTTGTTTTGTGAGTATTGCTACAAAAAAACTCACTTAATGAGTAAAGCGCATAATCCCAATCTTTTTATGGCATTGGATTTGCTTCAAGAAGACAAAGCGCCAAACTATAATTGCGATCGCTGTCTCCTATGGCTCAAAGCCAATGCTCAAAAGATATGGCATGTCATTAAGAGCACAGTTTCGCTGCTTTTACGTCTTTGAGTTGAGTTGCAGCCTATCATTCTTGTAAAGGTGATGGAATCCAATATTCTGGACGACCATTGTTTTGAGTTACTTCATCGAAAATCTTAATCAGCCAGTCTTCAAAAGAGTTAGCAATAACGTGCTCTGTGTGCCACTCTTCAAACAAGTAATCATGTTGAGAATCAAGCACTTTGTACTCTGAATTGGCAAAGGTTGTAATATCAAAACTACAGAAATCACCTGTGTTTACATAACCTAAATAACAAAAAGCAATATACTTTTTCTCGCCATCATCCTCGACATAAACCTTGTCTTGGTAATAATTAAACGGAACAAGAGCACTGGTGCTTTGAATCAGAACTCCACTATTAGTCCACCAGGGCGAATTAATTTCAAAACTCGGTTCATCGCTGCAAAAAATATTTGCTCCATTGCTAAACTTCAAAAATTCTTTGTAGCTATCAGGTAGAACAAATCCAAGCTCTTCTTCACAGCGTTGAATATCATTTTGAGTGGCAGGCGCGTTGAATTTAAACCCTAGCTCAACATTTTGAGCTTTTAATACTTGTTGTGCCTGCTCAATCTTTTTTGGAAGCCATGTATGCATATTAAGACCGATGAACTAGACCCATGAATTAATGAATTATGTCAGTGAGCAAAACTCTTGAATGCCTTGCCAAATGATGTCGCTGGCATCGGTTAAGCCGTGGTCGCTGTCGAGTTCAACTAGAGTCACCCAGGGTCGCGCTTCGGCAAATTCAATGCTGGTTTGTAGCGGAATGACTTCATCATTTTTGCCATGAAATAGTAAGGTTGGCACCGATCGCAACAATTCGGTTTCGCGATAGTGAGCAGCATCTTCAGCAAACTGATAGCTAATCGGCAGCATTTTCTCTGCGCCATAGTGATAGACGGGCAAAAAGCCTTCCGTTTTCCACTGCTGCACTTGTTCGTAACCTAAGCGAGGCAACCAATGGGAGAGAAATCCGAAAGCTGGCGCAAGCAAAACTAATCGCTCTACTTGGGGTTGACGTTGCCCTAGCCAAGCAGCAGTTAATCCGCCAAAACTAGAACCAATCAAAGTAACGGGGGCTGGCGGGGCTGGCAATTCAGCTTCCACTTGTTGTAGTTGGCGAGTCAAGGTGAGATAGGTGAAATCGCCTTGGTTTAGGTCGGGAATCGTTAAGGGCAAGTTAAGTTGGGCAAAGCGATCGCTCAAGCTTTTCGCTTTAACCGACTGAGGGCTGGAGGCAAACCCATGAAGATAAAAATATTGGTGCATTGGTTTTTTAATGGACGATCATTCAAATCATAATCAATTGGTTTAGAGCCTGACTTTAACAAGCCTTATAACGATGTTCAAATCAATTGATTACACGGCAAATTTGGCGATCGCGGCATTAGATAAAGATAAAGTCATTATCTATCAGCACAATTTTTCCTCAGAAAACCTGTCACGATACAATCAAAGTACATCACGCTTTATCTGCTTCTTTCTATGAAAGCGACCCAGCATTTGACCTTTGATGAATACCTGGCTCTGGAAGATACCGGGGTTGAAGGACGTAGCGAATTGATTGATGGGGAGCTATTTGAATTGCCACCAGAATCTGGATTAAATGTCATTATTGCCAGCTATTTGTTTTTGGTATTGCGAGAGATTGGGATTCCGTTTCAGTTGATTCATATGGGGCGCTGCGAAATTCAAACTCCCGTGTTGCGATCAAGTGATGCTGCCAATCGGTTTCCTGATTTGGTGTTGCTACGTCCAGAACATTTGCCGCTCGTGCAAAAACGCCTCACGATTTCCTTAGATATGCCTCCGCCTCGCCTTGTAGTGGAGGTCGTTAGCCCTGGCAAAACTAGCTACGATCGCGATTATCTGCACAAACGCGATCAGTATGCCGCCGTTGCCGTTCCAGAGTATTGGATTGTGAATCCCGAAGAGCAAACGGTGCTGGTGTTGCAGTTGAAGGCAGGCGCTTATATCGAAGTTGGCACATTTAAAGGGGAGCGATCGCTACTATCTCTTAAAATTCCACAACTACAGTTAACTGCCACCCAACTTTTTGCAGCAGTCGAACTGAGCAACCCCTAAAATGTTTGGGATAAAAGCGCTATGGCAAGCAATCTGCAAAAGCTTAGTATGACCAGGAGAACATAAGTAATGAACTTTGCTGAAGATTGCACTAACTCTGTATTACGCTTTTTGATGACGTTCGCTTGAGGTTGGAGATCGCTTTATCTTTAAGCAAAATTGCAAAAGCGGGTAGCAATTCAACTTAAGTGCAGTGTTGCTAAGTTAGACCGAGAAAACGATAAGTATCTTTTGTTTGAGATGGGAATACTAACTGTAGTCACCGCATTCAGACTGGGATAATCACTTAAATGACATTTGACTGTAAAGACTTATGGTCTGGCATACCAGCAATCAAACTTTTAGAAAAAGATACTTTGCCTAAAGGTCTTTTTGAGAGTATCCCAGTCTTGCAAGACTTAATTTGAGAATTGCCCATTGAGGTAAGCAGTATGCTGGAGAAGCACCTGCGGAACATTGTCCTTTTTCCATTGCGCTCCTGCTAGCTTTATCCGTTGCCCAATTTGTTTGACCGTTGATTCAATTGCACCTGAACCGATGGAAATGCCTTCAGCTTGGTAATAGCCATAGTTGACAATCCGATGTCGATGTTTGCCCAGATAGGCAATAAAGGTTATGACTCGCTCGTGTTGCCATACGCCTTCGGCGGGGCTTTGCCCTACGTTGAACTGCTCAATGGCACCATCCACATCACCTTGCCACAAACGGGCTTCTGCCGCATCTAAGCGTTGTACAGAACCGCCCACTTTGCCCAAATTCTCGACCAGGTGATCCCAGTCCAAAATCTCTCGTCGTCCAGTGAGGTTGCCAATCGCCCCATAGAGATTCCAGATGCCGTCATGCCCATCGCCTAGGCAAGTCAGCGGGGTCGCCAAGGGTTTGGGCATTAACCCAGTCCACTAAGCTTGAATTCTCCTGGAAAAACGCACTCACACAGCACTGGTGCAGATTCACGGCTTTGTAGTCTCGCCATTCACTCGGTTCGCCTTGCGGGGTTCGCAAGCGCACTTTGCCTCCATCCACACTCATCTCTTCAACGGGTTGTACCACCTGCGGTCAATCAAAGGTTTGACGATGCACTAACCGCTGTTGGGTGCTGTGAGAAATCGCCACTCCGGTCAAGACTTGAATATCCTCAGCCGCCCGCTTATAGGACTCATTCGCACTCAACAACAAGCAACACTTTTCCAGATAGGGACTCCATTGGGTGTAGGCTTTGACATCCAGTTTTTGAGCTTGTTTCTCACTCACACTCAATTGTCCAATGATGCTGCCGATGGCGCGTTTGCGTCCGCTTGTCGTGCTACTACTTGTTGCAATAAAAAATTACCAATTTCTGGACTCACATGCTCAAGCCTATGCTCTCGCACCGCCACTTCAATTCCTGCTAATGTTTTGACTTGTTCCGGGTCAGTTTCTTCGTACAATAGAGCGGCGATGGCTTGAGCGTAGGCTTGGATTTGGGCTTTCTTGGCAGTGTCCATACGTCTCCTGCGGTAGAGGTCAATTGCTCAAGGTTTAGCGCTGGTTCAGAAAAACAAACCTAAGCACTTATACTCGTCACAAAGGTGGATACACTCTCTGCGATCGCCCTCATAGTTCTTCCCAAAAAGCGCGTTGGCGTAGCATGTGAAGTGCGTATCGTTTTTGCAGGAAAAATTTTGATTATACTGATCATATTAGGATTTTATCGCCCTCACACAACTCATGACTGATTATGGCTGTTGCTAAAGCTTACGAAGAACTGATTGAGTTTATTGCAGTTGGAACTAGCCCTGATACTTTAGTTGCTTTCCAGCCATCGAAAGAGGTTAAAGAGAGAGTTGCTGAATTAATTGCTTGTGAGAAAACAGAGGGGATCTCTTCAGCAGAGAAGTCTGAATTAGACCATTATTTGCAGTTAGAGCATTTGATGAGATTAGCAAAGGCTCGTGCCCGACAGTATTTGACTGCGGAGATCGATCGTGGCTTATGAGTCGTCCGTATATTAATGAAGAGTTGAGGCGATTGATTTCTGAACGCGCCGATCATCTTTGTGAATATTGTTTGATTCACGAAGAAGATACTTTTCTGGGTTGTCAGGTTGATCACATTGTTAGCGTCAAGCATGGTGGATCAACAGAGTCAGATAATCTTGCTTATGCTTGTGCTTTTTGTAATCGATATAAAGGAAGCGATCTGGGTTCTGTGCTGTTACCTAATCGTGAACTAATCCGCTTCTTTGACCCACGCCACAATCGCTGGAGTCACCATTTTCAGTTGAGTGAGTTGATGATTTTACCGCTCACATTGGTTGGTGAAGTTACTGCAAAAATTCTAGAGTTTAACAATGACGATCGCTGCTTGGAGCGACAATTTTTAATCACAATAAACCGCTATCCCACTGCTGCGGCTTTGAGGCAAATGGAAAGATAGAAACGATCGCCCTCTTTCTCAAAAAAGCGAGATCGCGAGTTCCTTTTCTCAGAGCGATCTACATAACGTGCCTGGTCAGCGGTTGCAGATCGCCCTGCAACTGCACAAGTGTCTGAGGTCAATCTGCTACACCAGGTTTGTTAGACTGCTTTGCAAAATCATCAAACTATAGAATCAACCCCATTTCTGCACAAGTTTTGAATAGAAATATTCCAAAGTATGCCCAAAATCCTCAACAGTTTGGTGCTTATCGATATCAAGATGCTCTTTGTGACCTTTATAAACTGCGGTTAATGTTAATCCCTTGGAATGTTGATGAACGTGCAAATCTGTAATGCCAGGATACTTACTTTTTTTAAGTACCCATAGAGAATCCGCATTGCTTTTGCTGATAAGTTCAGCCATTATTCAACTCCTGCTAAGGTATGCACTAAAAAATAGTTTTTGGAAATTATTAAACTTCCAAAATTTCTTCCCCACCAAAACTTCGAGCTACTTCTAGGTAGCTTTTGAGGGTTTCACAAGCGCTTTTCACGCTGTCCGAATAAGCAATTACTTCACTCAGATCTTTGCATTTGTACGCTTCGCCAGAGAGCAAATCTCGCACTCGTACCTGAACTTCCTTATCTGTCACTTGACCAAGAAAAACCATTTTCTTTGAAAACAAAACGGGAGCATCTCAAAGTGGTAAAAACAATCAAAATTCGAGTTGACCATTGAGATAAGCACAGCGCACAGACAAAACTT
>NZ_JBFPDP010000020.1:0-89094 GCF_040830845.1 Sivoneniella epilithica UHCC 1019 | reverse complement strand
GCCCACAACTTCCCGTTGGATTTGGCTGCGGGTGAGGCGACTCCAGTTGCTCTAGTGGCTCCTGCTATCAACGGCTAGTCTTGTGACTTGCTCTGTTGAGTAAATCTATGCCCTCCCCTGACTGGGAGGGCTTTTTAATGAATAAATTTATTTGCTACCAGATTCATTAGTAACCTTGTAGCATTCATCAACAGGGTGAGAATTCTGATTTTTTTAATAAAGTCTTTTTAAAAACCACGAAAAACTTTTGATATAGGTAGGATGGCATTGGGTGATAGGTGACATTGAGAGTAGGGAAATGGCGCTACATAATAATTTATTTGCTGATCTTAGCCAACGCTTTCATGTCTATGTGGAGAATATTATGTTTAACAAAGGGAAAAGTAAGGTTGCTCCCTCTCTGACCTATCTCGCTTCAAATAGTGAATTTCAAGGGAATCTTCATGTGGATGGAGATCTAAGAGTGGATGGAATTGTGCATGGCACCGTGGATGTCAGCGGTGACATGGAAATTTCTGCGACAGGTCTTGTGGAGGGAGCAGAGGTACGTGCTCGTAATCTGGTTGTGCATGGTGTGATTAAAGCGCGAGTTGTGGCACAGGGGAGGTTAACTCTTAGTCCTACGGCTCGTTTAGAAGGAGATGTGGTTGCCAATTCTCTTGATATTGCAGCGGGTGCGTTCTATGTCGGCTATATCGAAACTGGGGATGCAAAGGTTTTACCTGGAATTCAAAATAGACCTGAGTTGGCGGCAAGTCGAGAATATTAGGCTCAAGAGGATTGCAGGAGAAAAGCAGATTGGTGTACTGGAGTAAGAGAATTAACTGTTTAGGTGTGCCATGGAGATTGAAAGCTTTCGTTCAGAATCAAGCTGATGACGCTAATGCAGGTTTGGGGAGCGCTAGTGATCTTTGTTGTTTGCCCTTTATTGGGTGGACTGCCACTGATTCATGGGCTAATTTATATCTTATTTTCAAAAGATTTAAGGCTGTTGGGTACTGGCAATGTTAGTGTGTCGGCAGCTTTTTATCATGGGGGGCGGTTTGCAGGGATATTGGCAGTCTGTGCGGAAGCGCTGAAGGGAATTGCTGCTGTTTTGCTAGCGAGATTCTTTTTTCCTGCTGATGCAGTGTGGGAAATCGTGGCACTGATAGCGCTGGTGATGGGACGGTATTGGGTGGGCGGAGGTGCAGGAACAACGAATGTAGTATGGGGATATTTTGTCCATGATCCGGTTGTGGCGGGTCTTGTCTGTTTAATAGGTGGCGTTGGATTTACAGTTTTACGCGATCGCAAACAGGTTCAGTTTGGTGTTTTAGGAGTGTTGATTCTAGTCACTGTTTTACTCCATCCAGAACAGCAAGATCTGATTATTGCAACTGCGGCATTGGCATTTCTGCTGGGCTGGATCTATACCAAAATTCCTGATGATCTGAGTTTAAATTCTCAGGCTGTCCAAGCGAGTTCTCGTAGTGCATTTAAGTTTTTTCAAGGAGATTCATTGAAAGATCCGTTTCAACGCCGAGCGATTCGCTCTTTGAATGATTTGTTAGATGTTCAGCAATATGGGGAAAAAGCAGCAACGCTGGCTGATCTCAAAAGGTTGGGTTATCCAGTGCCAATGGGTTGGGTGCTGGCGGTGGGAGATGATCCACAAGCTTTGCTTTCAGGATTAAATCCATCACCGCAGTTCCCTTTAATTGTGAGATCGTCTGCGATCGGAGAAGATTCTGCGGCGGCATCTGCGGCTGGGCAGTATGAGAGTGTTCCTAACATTACAAAGCGTGAAGGATTGCAACCCGCAATTAATCGTTGTTTTGAATCTTATAATCGATCGGCTGCTGCCCAATATCGGCGCGATCGCGGACTGCCAGATACTACAATGGCGGTTCTGATTCAACAGCAGGTTCGTGGGGTCTTTTCGGGTGTTGCTTTTAGCCGTGATCCTATTCTTCAAAGTGGGGAAATGGTTATCGTTGAGGCATTGCCTGGGAATGCAAGTCAGGTAGTTTCGGGTAGGTTAACGCCGGAAACCTATCGGGTATTTATTGAAGATGAATTGTTGCAGCGATCTGATAGGTCAGCGATTCCCGTAGAGAGTCCTATAGAAAGCTTCGCTAACGTTTCACGAATTGCGCGATCGTCCAACGATTCACAACCCTGGATGATGCCAGACGATTTGATTTTAGAGGTGGAGGGAGTTGGGGAAGTGCCACCTCGAATTATTCAGCAAGTTGCTTATTGGGCGAGACAGTTGGAAGCTCATTATCAGGGCGTTCCCCAAGATTTGGAATGGAGCTATGACGGACAAACCCTTTGGCTGTTGCAAAGTCGTCCAATCACCACGTTATTGCCGATTTGGACGCGAAAAATAGCCGCAGAAGTGATTCCAGGACTCATTCGTCCGCTTACTTGGTCGATTAACCGTCCGTTGACCTGTGGGGTGTGGGGCGATCTGTTTACCCTGGTTTTGGGCAAGCGATCGCTTGGGTTGAACTTTGACGAGACAGCAACACTACATTATTCCCGCGCTTACTTTAATGCGTCTTTATTAGGGGAAATTTTTCGGCAGATGGGGTTGCCACCGGAAAGTTTAGAGTTTTTAACAAAAGGTGCAAAATTTAGCAAGCCGCCATTGATTTCAACGCTCCGAAATTCGCTTGGACTGCTGCGGTTGCTAGGACGTGAATTAAGTTTAGCAAAAGATTTTGCCCGGAGCGATCGCCTGCAAATGACTCCAGCCTTAACCAAATTCACTCAGCAGCCTGCTGCGAACTTGACTGAGCTTGAATTGTTAAACCGGATCGACTTTATTTTAGACCTGCTGAAACAAGCAACGTATTACAGTATTTTGGCTCCGCTGAGTGCAGCGCTGCGGAAGGCATTATTTAAAGTGGATGATGCCAGCTTAGACAATGGTGCCACTCCAGAAATTGCGGCACTGCGATCGCTTCAAGCATTAGCAAATTCCGCTCGGTCAATTCTGCCCAAATCGTCAGTTGAGACTGTGCCCCTCTCATCCATCACTTTGTTTGAGACGCTAAATACAACAGAGGATGGACAAATAATTCTGGCAAAATTTGATCAATTGCTGGAACAGTATGGTTATCTAAGCGAAGTGGGTACTGATATTGCAGTGCCCACCTGGAAGGAGAACCCAACTCCTATCCGCGAATTGTTTGCTCAATTTTGTGTGGCTCCAAACTCTGAACCGCTTGCATTGGCTCAATCTCAGAGATCTACGCATACGGTTCAAAGCCGCGTGAACATTAAAGGTAGAGTGACTGAAATTTATAGTCGGTTGCTGGCTGAACTGCGTTGGAGTTTTGTGGCATTAGAACAGCAATGGATAGAGAGTGGACAATTATTGCAATCGGGCGACATTTTTTATTTAGAAGTGCAGGAAGTTCGATGCTTGCTTGAACCGAAAGAGTTGGCACTTAAGACGAGTGCAAGTGATGTGATTGCCCAGCGGCGATCGCAATTAGAGCGCGATCGCCAGATTCCAGCCATTCCTTTTTTAATGTATGGCAATGCCCCACCCATGCCAACATTAAGCAAAAGACCCGCAGTGCAGCAGCTTCAAGGAATTGGTGCTAGCCCTGGAGTCGTAGAAGGACAAGTAAAAGTCGTTTTAACTTTGGCATCTCTTCCAGATATTGGCAAAGATACAATCCTTGTGGTTCCTTACACCGATTCTGGATGGGCACCGTTATTAGCGCGAGTGGGTGGTGTAATTGCTGAGGTTGGTGGGCGGCTCTCCCATGGGGCGATCGTGGCACGAGAATATCGAATTCCTGCCGTGATGGATGTGCAAAACGCGACTCAACGATTACAAGATGGGCAACGAATTCGCATGGATGGACAGCAAGGCACCATCGAAGTTTTGCTGTAAAGAGAAAACTTCCTAGCGCACTTGGAAAGCCTCACTAAATCGGCGAGTCACAGGCTCTATCAAAAAGGTTAGAACCGACTTTTGACGGGTGACAATTTCCCCGGTTGCCGACATGCCTGGAGTGAGTTCTACTTTTTTTCCATTAACATCGATCGCCTGTTTTTTTAGTTGAATACGAGTCGGAAAAACAGGTCCTTGAGATTGACCATTTTGATCCTTTTCCACGATCGCATTAGGGCTAACTTTCATCACAGTGCCTTCCACAATGCCGAATTCTTGGAAAGGAAACGTTGCCATTTTCACTTTTGCTTTTTGCCCCGCTCGAATAAAGCCAATATCGCGGTTCAAAACCTTGACTTCTAAAACAACCTCTTCTCCTTTAGGCAAAATTGAGAGTAATTCCTCACCTTGCTGCACTGGACCTCTGGTGGCTTTGACTGAGTAAACCGTGCCATCCACAGGAGCAGTAATTTTCGACAATTCGCGCTGTTTCCTAGATTGTTCTAGCTGTCCTTTTGTTGAGGCAATTTCTTCTTTGCGCTTAGTTAACGTGGTTAGAATTTCGCTTTGGCGTTGAGAAGCAAGTCCATCCGCTTTACTTCTCGCCGCTTGATAGGCTTGCTCTGACTGACGAATGCGATCTAACTGTCCTGCCAGTTCTTTTTGAGTTGAAACAACTTTATCTTGCGCTGAAACAACCTTGTCTTCGGCATTGGTAACATTATCTTTTGCGCGAATGTATTCCAGCCGAGGCACTGCTTTATCAGTCAACAACGTTCGCAATCCTCTTTCTTGCTCCTTAGCATTTTCTAAATTCTTCCCAGCATTTCTAAGATTTTCTTGAGCATTGACCAAATTCTCTTGCAGTCTAGAAAGGCGCGTTCTGGCTTCCCCGATCGCGGCAGTTTGTTGATTCGCTTCGGCTTCAGCACCCGCTTTTTGTTCATCAAACGCTTTAAGGCGAGCGTTCAAAAATTCGTCTTGAATGGCAGTTCCAGTGCGTCCATTTCCCGATCGCTCCGCTTCTAAGCGATTGAGATCATCTTGAATGAGCTTAGAAGATTTTTCAAGACGGGCAATATCGGCATCGATTACCTTCGTTTTTTCAGGCTCAACGTCTAGCAAAATCTCGCCTTTTCTAACACTCTTACCTTCTTTGACGTATACCTGCTGAATCGTACCGCCCCCCAGCGATCGTACAGGTCGCACTTGGGCAGAAGGAATCAATTCACCTTGGGCAACGGCAACTTCATCAACTCTGCTAAAGTATGCCCAAGCAATTGTTCCAAAAACCATCACGCTAATGGTGCCTGCTAGCAAACGAGTATAAAGCGGAGGCAATTCCTGAACCGCTTTGCCCAACTCATAAGTCAATGACTCATCTGGGTTTGCTAATTGTTGCCGAACTTGGCGGGATTGAGCGGGGTTAGATGATATGGATACTTTCATGGAGCTTAATGAAGGCAATAATAGAGATGTGTCACTACTAGGGTAGCCAATCTTTCTTTAGAGATACCCAAATTAAGTTGAATTAGGCGTTAATTATTACAGAGACTTAATGCTTCTTTGAATATCTTGTTCTCATGTAGATGTTTCTTACAAACTGGTAATTGCGGTGTTTCAGATCCTCAAACCAATTATCGAAACAATTCAGCCATTTGTGGTTCCATTGTGCTTTGTGGCAGCTTGGTTGATTGTTTTACTAATGGTTTGGAATTTGTGGATGGCAGTTAGAGATGCAGTAACGCTAACGCAAAAAATGCACCAAATTCCTTGTTCAAACTGTCGTTTTTTTACAAGCAATTATCAGCTTAAATGTACGGTACATCCGTCTAATGCGCTAACAGAAGAGGCGATTAATTGTCCAGATTTTGACCCTCGCCGATCGCTCTATTAAATAACATACTGAGCTATGTAATTATTGCGGCTCTCAGCAACTAACTATGTAAAGTATTCAAGATGAGCGGCAAAAAACATAAAAAATTGCATCGATCTCCTACAGGTAGGACGCGATCGATGCAATTAGTCTAATTGGTTTGAATAGTCGATGCTTATTCGGGGTTGGGATCTGGGAGGCGATTATTTGGGATTTGCTCCGCCTCTGGGCAATCATCAGAAACCAGTGGTTCCACATCTCCCTTTGGCACCGATGCTAGCTTTTGGGTAACAGCACCAATGCTTTCTAGCCGTACCATTTCTTCCCAAGAACAATTCTCATCTTCTTCGTCAGTCTCATAGCGCAGAGTTACCAAATCCCCTTCAATGTCTAGGATGCGGGCTCGTTCTATCCAGCGCTGCTGATCCCGCAAGAAAATCCAGACTTCTCGACCATCACAACAAAGCTGATAGATCTTGCGGTGTAGCATGGTTGCTTCTCCTGAACACTTAGTTATCAA
Organism: Sivoneniella epilithica UHCC 1019; assembly: GCF_040830845.1. Lineage (NCBI taxonomy): Bacteria > Bacillati > Cyanobacteriota > Cyanophyceae > Leptolyngbyales > Leptolyngbyaceae > Sivoneniella > Sivoneniella epilithica. The sequence continues at coordinate 82,803 of NZ_JBFPDP010000020.1, read as the reverse complement.
TATTTCACAAACAAGCAGAAAACTTTAGTCGCTAAAAATCAATTTTTTTGATTTGCCATAGGTCTCAATAGGAAGGCGATCGCGACCTATACACATCCATACCCCTATTTAAGCAGTTATCATAGGCAACTCCTGCTTAAAGTCTGAGTAATAGAAAAATGCATCCGATCCCAAAAAAATTGTCGAAAGTCTGAACACCAGTCTGTAGCGTTCCTAGAGGCGTTGAGAACTCCAAGGTGCTTTCGGGAGAGAAGCCCCCTTGAAATCATTACTTGTGACAAGACAAACTCAGCAAAAACATTTTGTTTGGTAGGCAAGAGCAAACCTTTATCGAGAAGTGATTTGGCATTAAAGCCTTAGCTAAACAGGCATTGAGTAGATGAGTGATAAGCAACTCAACACTTGATAGATGCTGTTCTGATGATCCACTATCCAATAATTAAACCAATCTTGACAGTATTTGCGAATCGAATGGTCTTAAGTATCGGATTGTACCAACTATTCTAGTGTCTATATGTCTTTATCAGCAATTCCTTTTCTTTGATAGGCAGCAACTAGATTCGAGAATAGCCACTCTGCAAAGCGTGGGTAAAGCTTGCGATTAATATCGTGTGCTTCTAATTCATTAGAAAAATCTGAGTTTATTAGCGGTCTAGCTGCATTTAATCCTTTGCAGCTAAATTTAATCAGTTAATTCCGGCTTGACTCATAATATAGAAGGCTAAATATAAGAATTAATAATCTAAGGATCGAACAGTAATGTTGCTGCACCTCAGTACATGGACAGAAGTTGAAGTTTATCTCAGCCAATTCACAGGAATCATTATTCCAATTGGCTCAACTGAGCAGCATGGACCGACTGGATTAATCGGAACGGATGCGATTTGTGCAGAAGCGATCGCCCGTGGCGTGGGAGAATCAACCCAAGCGATCGTAGCTCCGACCATTAATGTAGGTATGGCGCTTCATCACACGGCGTTTCCGGGCAGCATCAGCTTTCGTCCTAGTACTTTAATCTTGGTTATTCGAGATACCATTACCAGCTTGGCAAAAGCAGGATTTACCCAGTTTTTCTTCATCAATGGGCACGGCGGCAATGTGGCAACTTTAAAGGCTGCCTTTGCAGAAGTTTATGCAACATTGGCTGATTTAAACATGACCAACGCCGAGCAAGTACGCTGTCAGGTTAGCAATTGGTATATGTGTGGTTCTGTTTACAGTTTGGCAAAACGCCTCTATGGTGACCAGGAAGGCTCCCACGCAACCCCAAGCGAAGTCGCTTTAACGCAATATCTCTATCCAAACGCAATTAAACAGGCTGTGCTAGATCCAAATGTGTCTAAAGACCACCGGATTTATGGAGCCGCAGATTTTCGCCGTCGCTATCCCGATGGTCGTATGGGATCTAATCCAGCTTTGGCAACTCCCGAACAAGGTCAACAATTCTACGATTTAGCAGTAAAAGAATTAAGCAATACTTATCTAGAGTTCTTGGGTAGCGTTTAGCAATCGCTAAAATTTCAGTTAACCTATTAAAGGTTTGCCTCTTCAAATTGGAGCGATCGCAGCATTAGCCCCCTATGAAAGCAGAATTTCGTGATGATCAATATCAGCTTTCCTATCCAGATGGCGTGGAAAATCATTGGTGGCATTTAGCCAGAAATAGGTTGCTTACACAGCAAATTAGGCAGTTATCCAAGCAACAGGCATCGGTGTTAGATGTGGGATGCGGTCGCGGCGTTACGGTGAAATATCTCAGAAATCAGGCGATCGATTGTATTGGAGTTGAGCCTGCTGAAGCCAAGCCGTTTAAAGACATTGAGCAATATATTTTTACTGGGAAAAAAGCAGAAGATCTATCTAAAGCTGAGCGCGATCGCTATAGTTTGCTGCTCCTATTAGATGTCGTTGAACATATTGCCAATCCTGATATTTTCTTAAAAGATTTAATTGCACTGTTTCCAAATGTGACCCATGTCATTGTTACGGTGCCTGCTTGCCCTGAGCTATGGTCTAACTATGATGAGTTTTATGGGCATTATCGACGATATACCCTCAACATGATTGAGGATTTATCCCACCAACTCAACTGGCATCTGATGTGGAATTTTTACTTTTTCCAACTACCCTATCTACCCGCAAGGCTCATTATAAAACTAGGTCAGAAAAGAACCGTTGAAATGCAAGCTCCAATAGGCATCAGCAAAAAGATTCACCAATTCATTTCTTATGCTGTAACGATGGGGAACTATAGTCGTTTCTTAGGCTTACCGGGCACCTCAATTAGTGCTTGCTTTTCTTTACATAAAAATTAGACCAATAAAGAGTCGATCGCCTGTCATTCATCTTCTAGCGAAATATCAAGAGCATTCAATTGCTCGGGTGAGAGCGATCTTTGAGTAAAAAGAAGACGTGGACGTAATGACGGTTGAGCCATTTTTCTCTGTCCAATCGGTTTATTTTAACAGACTGAATTAGCTCAATTGAACGACTGGCTGATTGTCTACGAGGGTGCGAAGCGCCAGCAAATCTTCAACGGTGATCCGGAGGAAGCGCTGGTCATCAATGCGAAACTGAACTTTGATGCGATCGCGTCCGGGGTTTCCTGGCGGGTCGAGTTGGGCAATGCTTCGGGCACTATCGCGATCGTTCAACGGCTGAACTTGAGTTTGGCTGCTATCCAGACGGCGGGTCACTAAGCGATCGCCATCAAAATAGATCTCTGTTTGATCGGCATCCGATCCAAGTTCTCCTACCACTAGCTCAATGCTGGGCTGGCTGTTGACCGACGCGCCTAAGACAATTTCCACCGGGTTTGCCATGGGATAGGCTTGTCCTGCTTTAATAATCGGATGCCAGCTATGGCAATTGTTGCGCCGATCCCAAAATCGAATGCCGTAACTGTGATAGAGAAAATCCTTAAGTTCCACACCCTGACTCAGTTGCAGTGCTCCTTGAGCGATCGCTTCAAATGGCTTTTCACACCGAATCTTGCTAGCATCAAAATACTGCTGTACCCAAGCTTGGACTGCTGGAATTTGTGCCGTCCCGCCCACCAATAGCACAGCATCGATATCCTGCACCTCCAATCCTTGCCGCCGCGCTTGTTGCAAAACTTGACTCATACAATCGTGTAGGCGATCAAAAAACTGATGCTGCGCTAAAATTTGTTCAAACTGGGGGCGGGTCAGTTGTAAATCATAGGTATCAAAAGTTTCATCATTAAAATAAACTTCTTGGGCTTGAGGCTGCAAGGAAAGCTGAATTTTTAAGCGCTCTGCTAAACGAGCAGTTAATGAGCTAACTACCAAACCCTGAGATTCTGCAAAGTAATCGACTAACCAATTATCAATATCGGAACCGCCTAAATTTTGTCCCGCTTTTGCTAGTACTCTAGCAATTTTGGGTCGCTGACCCGATTGTTCGGCAAAGGATTTTTGTCCCCATTTCAAAATAAAGCCCAAGGGTTTCGCTCTGGCTTGAGTGCTGTCTAATTGGACGAGCGATAGATCCAGGGTGCCGCCGCCAAAATCAACAACTAACAACGTTTTGCGATTCTGCACAGCAGATCCCTGATGGGAATCGCTCAATCCATAGCCCAGCGCTGCGGCTGTCGGTTCATCCAGCATCCGCACTTGGTCAAGCTGCAACACCTCACATACCTGACCCAACCACAGACGGTAGGCTTCAAAGCTGTCCACTGGCACCGTGAAAACTACTGACTCAGCTACTTCAGGATCGCTGGCTTTAAGTTGTCGAATCACGTCCACTAAAAACCATTGCCCTACTTGCTCAAACCGAATCGCTTGTCCATCCAGTTCTGGCAAGAATCCCTGAATCGGTGAGCCGATCCCGCGTTTGAAGTTGCGAAAAAACCGCTGATCGCTGGCAAGATCTAATGCGCGATCGCGCACCGCCTGTCCAATTATCACCTTGCCCTGATTCGCATCTTCCACATAAACCAAGCTGGGAATCAGGGATGGGTTTTGCGCCGTTTTCCAAGAGATTCCAGGTAATGTAATTGTTTCAGACTGTTGAGTAGCTCGGTTCCATCTGGCAATTACCGTGTTGCTAGTCCCAAAGTCGATCGCGATTCCCATGAGCGTTCTAAAGCGTTTTAATTAGAGACTTCTATCATTTCGATCACGTTGCCGTCGTAGTCTTTAATCAAAAAATTTAAGGGCTTCTCATCCCGAATCTTATATTTCAACCCGCGCATTTGAACTCTCAGCAACACTTGCTCTAAACAATCGCGATCAAACGATACATGGCGCTGTCGATTTTTTTCTCCTAAGCTTGCCCCAGAAACAATATGCAATTGAGTATTTTTTTTCAACTGATACCACAAGCCATCCGTCAGCCCTGTTGTCCCAACTACAGAGCGCCCCATTCCTGGGGAAGCATAAATAGGATCAATCATAGCGGTGCCTAAAGATTGTTCATAGTTGTAGTAGTAGTGCAACGGCACATCTGCCGCAGGCAACTCCAACATTCCTTCATACAGTCGCCGAGCTAGCTCCAAGTCAGACACCATCACCGTATGAACTTTAGGAGCGCTAGTCAAAAACATCCACATTGCGCCTGCATAGGCTGCAAGCAGCCCTACCATAATACCTTGCGTAGATAACAACGTATCTAAACCAGGTAAAACACCAATCACAAAAGGATAGGGAACAAAAAATAAGCTGCTAATCACAAACGTCATAGGTTAATAAAAATAATCTAACCTCAATTCTATCAATCTGGGTACGAGCATGACGCACCCCTAGATCCTGTACTTATATTTTCTAGCTGCCAACAAGCAATCAAACACAGGTTTTTAGAGTTGCGTGTAGTTTGCCAGCAGGTTTCTAAGCAGGATTTACATTTAGAAGAATTTTTATCTGCTTGAAAGACAGTTTCCGAACCGCTATCGCCAGAGTCTTGGTTAGACAAGGTAACCGATCGTTTGGATTCATATTGAGGAGTGTTGGAAAAAGACATAAGTTGCTTTAGTGAATGGAAAGAATGCGATACGTTCAAACAGCATTTAACCTAACTCCAGATTAAAGCCGTAGATATACGCACACTTCCATCTACTTGACGATCCAATCAGACCCCTTTAAATCATCCGTTTGGAGCAACTAGATCATCCATGGGAGAGGAGCAAAACATCGCAATAAAAACCCCGCTTGATAGCGGGGTTTTAACCTTGTTAGGAATTCTGTCATCAGAACTCACTCAACAGTAAATGTGAGGGAAAACAAACCCGCTTAGAACGTGAAGGTTGTTCTCACTGTTCCAATCAACGTATCAGTTCCAGAGCGATTTTGACCCGGATCAATCACCCAAATCACGCCAGGAGTAACCGAGATATTGTCTGTCAACCGAACGCGATAAAATCCTTCGACGTGGATGGGGATATTACCAATCCCACCTGCATAAGGAGGCGTACCTGCCAACAATCCCAACACGTTACCCGGCTTACCAAAGTCGGGGAAAGAAAGACCTAAAGCATAGCTCCAAACCTCACGACCGCGACGACCATCACGCAATGCATCAATGTCAAAGTAGGAACCCCAAGCATTGATCGCAATCTTGTCGCTTAGCTTGAAGACTCCAGAAATACCGCCACCATTCACGACTCTGCCAGCCGCCCCACCCAAAATACCAGCATCCTGGAAGTTCGCAAGGCTCGTGCCGTTTGCTGCCGCTCCACCGCCACCGTCAAACACATCCCCTTTGCGGAAGGCGTTGACATAGGCTAACCCAACAGACAATTTTTCATTGGGGGTGAAATTAAGTTGCGCTATGGCACTATAACTGCCATTAAACAAGCCATTACCCTCGGCTGGATTGTTAGCACCTAGTGTACTTCCACCAATACCATTATCAGCTAGGTAGCCAGCACTGAGAGAGATTGCTCTGCCAGCACCAAAGGTAATACCAGCACCAGAACCGCCACCAATGCCATAGATAGGATTGCGGGAAGCAAAGTAGGAAAGACCACCGTTACCGCCATCAAAATCCTCAAAGTAACCTGCATGAGTTGGCATGTAGTCATAGTGAAGACCTCCATAAGCAGGCAGGTAAACCTGAATGTTTTCACCAATGGGGAAGTAATAAGCAACCCAATCAGCAACAACCCTGTTACCGCCAGTGCTACCAAAGTTAAACTGCTGGAATCCTTCTAGGATATTTCCTGTAGCATTGCCAGCCAGATCAAAGGTTCTGAAAGGATCGGCGTTTCCGGCTGCCAACCGAACCACTAACTTGTCTTGACCGGTAAAGCTGCTGGAAAGTAGCAAGCGAACCCGATTTTGGAAGACAGTTTCGTTTCTGCCCGGTTGAGCAAACTCGTCTGTTACTGCAAAAATAACTTCGCCAGATAGCTTGGTGGTGGTAGAGAACTGCTGTTTCTCTAAGGTTGCTGTACGGACTTCCAAAGATTCAACGCGACCGCGTAGAGCAGCGAGTTCAACTGCAAATTCTTCTTGGAGACGCTTAACGACTTCTAGATCTTCTTTTCTAACAAAGTCTGCGGTTGCAGCGGCGATTAATTCTTGAATTTTGTCTAGGCAGGCATTCAAACCAGCCGCAAATTCAAACCGAGTTGTTGCACGGTTGCCTCGGAAGGTTCTATCGGGATAGCCTACGATACAGCCGTAGCGCTCAACAAGTGACTGCAAGGCTTGGAATGCCCAATCAGTAGGGCGAACATCAGTCAGTTGAGAGACTGAGGTAACCTGACCCAGTTGGTTGGAACGACCCTCGCGCACATAGCGATTGATTTGTTCAAGAGACGCTGAGTCGGAAGGTGTGTTGCTAGCCGCAGGCAGCGCTTGAGCGAAATTTTGTGCAGCAGGCAGAACTTGAGCAATATTTTGTTCAGTAGGCAGCGCTTGAGCAATATTTTGTTCGGTTAGACCTTGTTCAGTTAGACCTAATGTTGAGCTAGGCGCTGTAGCTTCTTCAGAAAGAGCAGCCTTTTCAGCGGCAACACTGGGGGCTGCAACTGCGATAAAAGCACCTAGAAGTGCTGGAAAAACTAACAGGGTTTTCGACAAATTTTTTGACATTTTTTCTCCTCACACCGACATAGGGTGGCTAATGACTGACCTATGACTAATTAGATTAGCAGATGGAAACTTAAATTGCATTCCGTATTCGTTAGCCTAGTCTAGATTATGCTCTGATTTTTTAGAGTTTTTGTAATTTAGAATACATTTCACTGAAAGTCTTAAAATTAAAAATTTTCTTTGGTGAAGATGGGTAATGGGTCTACAGCAAGGTTAAGGGGTTAGTTGATGTCCCAAGACGGAAAATATCTGACGGTGTTCAAATAATAAGACTAGTTCGGTATTGAGTTTGTGATGTTCGGCTTCTTGTTTCAAAATTTGAATAGCAGAGGGAATGGCTAGGCTGCGTTTATAGGGACGATCGCCTGCCGTGAGTGCATCATAAATGTCAGCGATCGCCATAATTTGAGATTGAACCGGAATCTCAACTTCATTCAAGCCTCTGGGATAGCCTGATCCATCCAGTTTTTCGTGATGTCCGTAGGCAATGATGGGCACTCCTTGCAGTTCCTTAGTCCATGGAATGCGTTTGAGGAATTCATAAGTATGAGTGACATGGGATTGAATTGCTTCGCGCTCTAGTTCCGTGAGGTTGCCCCGACGCACCAAAAGTTGTTCCATTTCTTCTGGAGTAACCAGTGGTTTTTCCAGTCCATCCACATCTTGGTAAGTGAACTGAGCTAGTTCCTTGAGTTGCAATAGCGGTTCTTCTGCTAAGATGCGGGGTTCATTGGCTTCTAAAAGAATGTCCCAATAGTGGTTAAGTTGAGCGATCGCGTCCGCTGATTGAGCATTCAGCCGCTCTAACTGTTGGCAATGCAAACAATCTGAATCGGATAAATCAGGATGTTGGATGAGATGGCTAGGGTGTTCGATGAGGTGGCGATATTTGGCTTGGGCGCACTCCATTTCAAGCGATCGTTGAGCGAGGGCAAATCGGTGTTTGACAACTTCTAACTGCAAGGGATAGAGCTTCTTTGCCTTAACCAAAACGGCTTCTGGTACGCCTACTTTGCCAAAATCGTGCAGTAGGGCAGCATAGCGAACTTCTTGAATTTGGTGGCGATCAAATATAATAGGTGCCAGCAGTCCAGACGATACAGCGCTCACCTCTTCACTCAGTCGCACCGTTAAGTCTGCGACTCGTTCAGAGTGACCAGAGGTGCAAGGATCACGAGCTTCAATAATTTGAACGGAAGCTTTGACAAACCCTTCAAATAAATTTTCAATGCTTTGATGTAACTGATTCCGCTCGATCGAAATAGCTGCTTGGCTTGCCAGGGACTTTAAAACGCGCTCTTCCCATTTTGAGTAGGGCTGAGTGATGGTGAGCGCATTTTCAGGGGTGACTACTGTATCTGCGGACGTTTTGCGGTTAATCAGTTGCAGGACTCCAATGGTATCGCCTCGCTGATTTTGCATGGGTAAAACCAATACCGATCGCGTGCGATAGCGAATACTTTGGTCAAAGCTGCGATCAATCTGATAAGGTGCATCGGGTGGAGTTTCGTAAGCATCGGGTAAATTTAAGGTGTTTCCAGTGATGGCAACATAGCCAGCCAAGCTATTTTGGGTCATTGGCATGGCGAACTCCCGAAAGGTGGTCGGGCTAGAAAAGTTTTGAGCAACCTTAAAAAGTAACCGTGGAACCTCAACCGAATGATCAATCAAATACACACTGCCTGCATCACTGCACGTAATTTCCCGACATTTTGTCAAGATTAGGCTGAGTACTTCTGCTAAGTCGTCGGTGCTGGAGAGCGCTGTTCCGATCTCAAGTAGTTTCTCAATCAACTCGGCGCGATCGCTTGCCTCTTGAAAAAAATCTGGACTATCCGACATCCTCAACCTCAAATTGGCGAGTGGTTGTTTCCCTGACATGCTGTGAGACTTAAAAATTAATTGATATTATTCACGGTAAAAAATTGACAATAAAAAAACTCAAAAGGAATTTATAAAAAGTGATCAGCTAGGCGGTTCAAAGCACAGATTGCCAATATCAACCTAGTTAATTGCTATTTCATTTATTTTTCATCTCAAGCATATCCGAGCCATTCGGCATTCGGATCGTTTGGTTGAGTCAAAGCGATGTAGATATGAATAAGATTAGCGGAAGAGATATTTTTAGCTAGGGCGATCGCATTTCGGCGAATCGCTGAATTGAACACACTATGACCATCCCGCCAGTAACAACCGTGTCGGCATTTATTGCAAGTCTCTTTTTGCTGTGGCTTCCGTGCGATCGCGCTGATGCACTTCACTTAGAAAGTGGCTTGGAACCTGTAATTTATCGCTCCAATCAGCAGGTTGAATCGGCTGCGATCGCTCTGCAAGATCTAGCTAAGGTCGAAGTAGTATATTTAGCAGAAACCCACGATCGCCCAGCAGATCATGAAGCACAACTTTATATTCTTCAAGAATTGCATCGGTTGCGTCCTAATCTGGCGATCGCCCTGGAGATGTTTCAGCGCCCCTATCAATTGGCGATCGATCGCTATTTAGCCGGAAATTTATCAGAAGCAGAACTACAAAATGCAACCCAATATCAAAAACGCTGGGGCTATCCTTGGGAATTTTATGCCCCCGTTTTGCGATTTGCTAAAGCGCAAAAGCTGCCAGTGGTTGCATTAAACACGCCCACTGAAATCACTCGAAAAGTGTCGCGTACTGGACTCGATAGCTTGACCTTGGCAGAGCGACAGTGGATTCCACCAAAATCTGCTATCCGATTAGAACCCGAAGTCTATCGCCAGCGCATTCGTCAAATTTACGACGAGATTCATGCCGGAAGCAGCCACAGTGCTGATTTTGAAAAGTTTTTCTTGGCGCAAGTGCTGTGGGATGAAACCATGGCAGATCGGATTGCCTTCACACTGCAAAAGCGCCCCAATACGCTAATAGTCGTATTGGTAGGGCAAGGGCATGTGCTATATGGAGATGGCATTCCCAATCGAGTCGCCCGTCGTGCTGGCAGCGAAGGCTTTTTGCGTCGCCCATTGCGCCAGCGATCGCTGCTGTTAAATCCAACCCAAGCAATGCAGAAAGAAAGAAACAGCGCGATTGCGGATTACTTTTGGAATACATTGATCAAGTGATAAGGAAAAGGTGAATCGCGTCATCTTGTTTTCCATCGCCATTCGCCATTTGCCACTCGCCACTCGCCATTCAATAAATGAATTTGCCAACCTGGGTTACCCTATCTCGCCTATTAGTTGTGCCACCCATTTTGTATGGACTTGCACAACCGGACCCAATCTCACGCTGGATTGTGTTGCTTATTTTTTTGCTGGGTGCTAGTACCGATTGGGTCGATGGCTATCTGGCGCGCAAACTCGATCAGGTGACAGAGCTTGGAAAATTTCTTGACCCACTTGTAGACAAGCTGCTGGTTTTAGCGCCGCTGCTGGCTTTGGTTGAACTGGGGCAAGTGCCTGCTTGGGGGGTGTTTTTGATTTTGGCGCGGGAATTGACGATCGCTGGTTGGCGGGTCACTCCCGCTTTACAATCAAGCATAGAAATTTCGGGTGCCAATGTTTGGGGCAAGCTAAAAACTGTTAGCCAAATTGGCGCGATCGCCCTACTGATTGCACCGCTTCCCTTAGAGTGGCAAATTTGGGCACAGATTGCCTTTTGGCTCTCAGTCGCCCTAACGTTAATCTCTGGGCTGATTTATCTGGTGCCCCCAAAAGTGTCCTCAGATCCTAAATTCTGATGGCGATAGAGCGATCGCGTTCCCGTCTTGCCCACCATTCCCCTCAACCTGACCACCTCAGACATCTTTCGCTGGTTCAAAATGGCGCTCCCATGGAAACCGGGTTTCTAACCCAAATACCAGGATTTCTCGTAGTGATTTTCGCAAGAAACCCGGTTTCTTGAACTCAACTCGCTTGATAAATAATCGGTCGGTAGCGCGGCAGTGGAATGGGTTTCCCGGTTGCTTGTGCAGCCTCCAGCCAAGCCGATTTCGCGATTTGCACTTCTCGAACAGCTACTTCAGGGGTTTCACCAAAGGCAGAGCAAAACTTCAAATCTGGAATATCTGCGATATAGCCTTCGTCGTCGTCACTGTAGAAAACATTGATGTGATAGTCCTTCATGCTTCCGTTTCCTTATCTAGCGTGAGGTTGTATTGCTCAATCAGCAGTAAAAATTGGCGAACCTGATAGGATTTGGCTTCACCCTTTTTGTTCTGAATGTTGATTAATTCAGAAATATCTGGATGTTCAAAAATATGATGACTGCCCTGACCCTGGATAACCGAAATCCGAATGCTTCAATCAGTGTAACGAAATCATTGAACTGAACATTCTTTGAACTCGCCAAAATCTTTTCAAGCAGCTTTTGCTTTTTAGTCATTAATTAGCACCCGTCAGCCAACGATTGTCCCTCATTCTCCATTTCTGCCCATCAACTCCTGAAATCGCGCATCTTGGCGAATGCCATCAAAATCAGCATCCGTCTTTGCCCAATTTCGACAATCTGAATTCAATTTAATCGCTTGCTGCAAGTTTTCCAGGGCTTTCTTGATGTCGCCCCAAAGCCCGTAGCCGCAAGCCTTGTTGTACCACGCTCTTTCATTATCGGGCTTAATTGCGATCGCTTGGTCATAACTGGCGATCGCCTCTTCATGCCGCCCCAATTTATTCAGCGCATTCCCACGGTTTAACCGCACTCCGTGGTCATCGGGATTAATTTCAACCGCTTTCTCGTAGCTAGCAATCGCCTCTGCTGTTCGCCCCGATGCAGTCAGCACAAGTCCATAGCTATTCCAGGCTCCATGGTCATCGGGATTAATTTCAATCGCTTTCTCGCAGCTAGCGATCGCCTCTTCGCTTCGCCCTAAAACAGACAGCGCAAGCCCACGGGCATACCATGCGTAGGGGAAATCGGGTTGAATGGCGATCGCTTGATCGTAGCTAGTAATTGCCTCTTCGTTTCGCCCTAAAACAGACAGCACATTTCCGCGGTTATGCCAAGCGGAGTGGAAGTCGGGTTGAATGGCGACCGCTTGATCGTAGCTAGCAATTGCCTCTTCGTTTCGCCCTAGAGCATATAGCGCCTTGCCGCGGTTATGCCAAGCTTTATAGGCATCAGGGTCAATTTCAATCGCTTTCTCGTAGATAGTGATCACGGCTTCGTAAGATTTAGAAGCATAGAAAAGACGACTCTGCTCAAACAGTAAACTTGACTTGTGATCCGAGATTTGATGGGGTTCTTCTAATAGTGCTTGAATCTCCAAAATCCGGGCACTGCGCTGGTAGGGTGTCCAAGTCAGGTATTCTTCAGAGTCGTTTTCTAACCAAAGCCTCTGCGACTCTTGCTCTAGTCGCTCCGCATCCATCGCAAACTCCAGTACACCCGATCGCCAATCAAAAAAGTCGGGGGCACGGCGCATCAGGTACTTGAGGGCAAACAGGGGCACCAAAAACACAAAGCACATTTTGAAATGGTCGCGGAAGCGTTCGCGGCTGAGGTTCAGGTGTGCCAGCAGTTTAGGAACGCCGCTTTCGTCGTAGCTGTAGCGTTGCTCTGGTTCATGCCACAGGCGCTCTTGCTCATAGTCATACAGCGAGTGTTCCAACCCTTGGATAAACAGAATTTCAATCTGGTCTTTGTTGGGCAAGGCAGCCACTTCATCGTAAAGGTTAGTGACTGTGGCGGTCAGGGTTAATACTTCCGTTTGCTTTTGGGGCAGGTCTTGCCGGATGCGCTGGATCAGCCGTTCTCCTTCCACGGGGGAACACTGAACAAAAAACAAGCCAAAATTGCGGGTGCGCCGCAGGGATTTCAGCAGAGCGCGATATTCTTGCTCTGGGTTGGTCGAAACGTCTTCATTCCAGTCAATCGGGTCAGAGGTCATAACGGTTGAAACCGAAAGCGAGTAAACGAGATTTTTAGGACTGACTTGTACACATGAAATTCCGAAGACCTTCAGCACTGGATGGGGAAATGTCAAAGTCAGTGTCTTTAAAGCATTGGGGGATGCCCCCAAACCCCCATTGAGGGACGATTGCTTCCCTCAAACTCCCTCCAAACTGGAGTCATATCGATTGAACAAAGAACAGTTGCATTGAGTCTTGGTGCTACATCCCAGAACTCTAATGCGGGGGGGGTGGGGGAGTGAGTCCCCCAAGTAGCGGGGGCGCGGGGGAAAGTCCCCCGATATTGTCTTTCAACGCATCCTTAAATTCGGGTACATCCCGCAATACTGGATGGACATCATGCCAAGCTTCCTCCTCATCCACATATTCCAACAGGCAGCGGGTAAATAGCAAACTGCGGTGTTGCTCGTCGTGGGGAATGCGCTTGCTGCGAAACACCTTCACCAGCAGCGTCCACTGGTTGTCATTCACCGTATCGCGATAGGTTTTGCGAAGCTGCCGGATCGCCTGTTGTAGCGCTGTTGACCAAATTGGTAGGGCTTCTTCATTGTAATCAATCGCCAATTGCATCAGCAAAATCAGGTTTCGCACATGACCGCCGCTAATGGTGCAGAGCCGCTCCAACGTTTCTAAATTGTCGAAGACCTCTGTTTCTAGAGTTAACCCTTTAGCATTTGCCACCGATCGCACTCTAGACTGGACAATTTCCTTGAGCTTCTCAATCCCTGCTGGGTAAGGCTGGTTGTCTCGTGTTTGTACGGCAATCATCGGTAACACTTGGGGCGCACAGTTGTAAATCTCCATCAAGTCCGATGCCCGATTGGACAACACCAAAGAAATCGGCACCGTGTAAATCACATGGCAATTGAGGGATTTAAGCTGCTCAGCGCGATCGACAAAAATCTCATCGTGGTTGCTGCGTCCGTTTTCCCGGCTGATCAAGGTAATTTTCTCTAGCCCATCGGCAATCACTACCAGATTGTTTTTATCGGGGGGCAGTTTGGCTTTGGCATCGGCAATAAATTGATTTAGGGCAACCACCAGAGTTTCGGTGTGGGGGTTAATCAGTTGGCGAATTTGGTGCCGCTGGCTGGGTTGGGCGCGAATGCTGGCGGTGATTTTGGCAAACTGTTGAATTGACCCTTCAACGCTGAGCTTATCCAAGGAGATTTCGGTTTGCAGAATGTCGTTAATCGCGTGCCAGCGGTCTTCTAGCCAACCGACCACGGGTTTCGGGTCAGCCAGTTTCAGCCCTTCCAATAAATGCCGGGTACACGCCAACAGAATGTCGGCATATTCCACATCTTCGGGGTTAATGTCTTCATCTTCAGCGGAGAAGTAAACGACTAAACAGCCTTTGCGATCAAGGTCTTGCTGCAACCGTCGCAATTCGGTCGATTTGCCGCCGCCCCGATGACCGGAATACAACTGGCAGGTAGATTGCTGCGATCGCTGAATCTTTTTGCCCAATTCCACCAAAATATCGCTGCCACCCCGCACCGCTTTGCAATCCACATACAGCGGCGATCCGGCAGGCAATGGGGCAGGCTCAAAAGCGTTGTAAATATCGTCCAGGATGCTCATGGGCTAAAAGGTTTTGCAACTTCCAATGCTTTCATTAAACCGCTTAAACCGCCATGGATTTTCACGGCTGCATGAATCTCGCAAGATTTGCTATAACCCTATCAAACCTGTTATTGCGATCGCTCTTATGCTAGCCACTTCATCCACTTGTGTTTTAGCCCAGGGAATGCTGCGTCGAGTGCATCACATTGCGCTAAATGTGCGTGATATGCAAGCATCTCGATATTTTTATGGAATGTTGCTGGGACTGCACGAATTACGCGGCGAGGAAGTGCCTGAGACATTGAAAGAGTTGGTGGAGCAGGGAAAGGTGGCAAACTTCATCACGCCTGATGGCACCGTGCTGGATTTATTTTGGGAGCCAGAGTTGCTGCCGCCCAACCCCGATCCTGAGCAGCAGTTTACCCGCGCTAATCATCTGGCGTTTGAGATTGAGCCGTCGTTGTTTGACCAAGCCGTTGAAGTGTTGCGGCAAAATCAGGTGGCGATCGCCCATGGTCCAGTCAGCCGCCCCACGGGTCAGGGTGTTTACTTTTATGATCCGGATGGCTTTTTGATTGAAATTCGCTGTGATCCGGCTTAGGAGGTCGTGGAGTGGAGGGGTGGAGGAGTAGGAGGGGTGGAGGAGGTAAAGGGTAAATGAACAGACTTTAAGACAGAGGTACACTGAAGGAAAGCTGTTTTTCTAGAGATTTGCTATGACTGGAGATTCCTCTAATACACCTGCCACGCCGCCAATGGCGACCAGTCAAGCATCCGAAGCAACTTCGGCAACGCGCCTGCGAAATTTTGTGATTGCCCTGGTCGCGATCGCCCTTAGTGTTTCTATTTTTCTAGGCTTTAAGACCGAAACTGCGCCAGGAATGCTGAGCGCGATGGCGGAAGAAGCGATTCCCTTAGAGGTTGCCCTCAGTAACGGCAAGCCCACGCTAATGGAGTTTTATGCCAATTGGTGTACCAGTTGTCAAGCCATGGCAGCGGATCTGCAAGCCCTAAAGCAAGAATATGGCGATCGCCTGAATTTCGTCATGCTGAATGTGGACAACAATAAATGGTTACCCGAAGTATTGCAGTATCGCGTGGATGGCATTCCTCATTTTGTATTCTTGAATGATGAAGGCGCAAAGATTGCCGAGGCGATTGGGGAACAGCCGCGATCTGTGATGGAAGCCAATCTAGCGGCTCTTAGCGAAGATACCCCCCTGCCCTATGCCCAACCTATGGGACAAACTTCTGCCTATTCCGCGCCAATTTCTCCTGAGAAAGCAAGCAAAACTGATCCCCGCAGTCATAGTAGCCAAGCTGTCAATTAAACTTCACCCGGCACTTTCCCTTTTGCCGTATCCATCAATTCATCGGGTGCAATGCGAGATTCGATCGCGGTTGGGCGATGAGTAATCTCATTACTGAGCAGGGGGTCACCCTTGCGCGTCATTCGAATCGATGCCAACGCTTCTTTAATTAAGACTGCCATGGGCACTGCCACCACGACTCCCAAAAATCCACCCACTCGCGCCCCGGTCAAAATCGACACAAACACCCAAAAAGGATTTAGCCCCGTTACACTGCCCAAAACTCTAGGCGCGATGCCGTTTTCCACAATTTGTTGGACAATCAACGCTACTGACAACACCTGAAACGCCATGCCAATATCCCGCAGTCCCACGAGCAGAGTCACCAAAGCAATGCCAGCAGAACCGCCAAAGGGCACCAGCGCCATTAACCCAATCGTTAAGCCAAACAGCAAACCAAAGGGCACTTTTAGCACCAAGAAAATGGAAATTAACCCGACTGCCATGCAGGTCGAGGAAATAATTTGTCCCAAAAAGTAATTTTGAAAACTTAAGCGTAAGGTTTTAGAGAAAGGCTGCTGAATTCGCGCTGGCAGCCAGCCTATAATGTTTTCCCAAACTTCATCGCCATGTTGCAATAGATAAAACGTAGAGATGACGGTTAGCAAGACATCAATCAGCTTAGCGACTGTAAATACTGCCAGATCGAGGGTGAGGTTCAACGCACTGCCCGCGATGCCTTGGAGTTGGTTTTTGAGGCGATCGTTTAGCTGCAAAATTAAACCATCCAGGCTCACAGGCAGCCCCAAGGTGCCTAACCGATCATCCAGCATGACGAGTTGGCGCTGTCCTGAGTCAAACCATTCTGGCAAGCGAGTCACAAGCTGTTGGGCTTGGGCGATCGCCAATGGCAGTAGCGTTACGCCTAGCACCCCTAACACCAGCAACGCCGACAAGAACACAATAATCGCGGCTTGAGTCCGCTGAACTCCTTTTTCTTGTAGCCAGTAAACTGGGTAGTTCAGGATGAACGCGACCAGGGATGCCACAATCAGCACCACCATCAATGATTGAAAGTAGCTAAAAATAGATGAAAATGCCCAAGCATTTAACACAGAAAGTGGTGCAGCTAGGGCGATCGCCAACATTCGTGACATCGGTGTCAGCGAATCCCACCAGTTTAATAGGCGACTTTTTGATTTCGGCAAACCAGAACTAACCATTCATTGGCTCTCGACTTTTTAAGCAGTGCTAATCGTTATTATGCGGAAACATGATCCCCAATTGCATCTAACTGAATAGTGATTTAAGAAAGAGACGAAAAATGAGTATAAAGGACAGAATACGGAAGGTTTTTTGAAAACTCAACTGAGCAAAAGGCGTTTCTGATTAAATATTTCTCGTTTGTGAAGCTAAGGTCAAGAGCAGGGTGATTAGGGAACCTTATCAGCATGAAAGAAGTTTAGAGACTAGACGATTTCACTATCAACTTGAAATTAGGAGAATGAAATTTGATGCTTTATTCACCTGCATCTTTGGGTAAGCGCCTATTGGCTGTAACCAGCTTTGCTCTGCTCACTGCAATACCTGTTGCTGCAAATGCATTAACCCTATCGCCTCAAGTAACCCAATCTAATGGAGTTTCTCTTAGCCAAGGCGATCGCACTCAGCGCTGGTTGATGGCTGATAACGATGATGACGATGACAAAAAAGGACGCAATAACAATCGTGGACGAGGACGCGATGACGATAATGATGATAATCGACGGGAAGTTCGGATTGACCTAAACCGAGCTAAAAATCTTGCTCGTCAAGCCGCAGAATCCGCTAATGGCGGTATTCGGGTGTATCGTGCAGAAGATTCAATGCACGGACCTGCCAGCCGTTGCCCTTATGTGGATAACGGTGATTCTTGGACGTTTACCTTCTTGGGAGGTCGCCCCGGCGTAACTACTAAGACGATCGAAAGCGTAGTTACGGTTTATAAGACTAGTCCTAGAGTAGTGGTTGCATATAACGGTGCCATTCGCAGAGTTCAGCAAACGCAGATTCAAAGCTTTACAACAAGTCAGCGTACCGTATTAGTTAATTTGATGCGTGGAAGTTGTAGTAGTTGCAACTATCTAGTAAGCAATGCGCTTCGCACTCAGATTATTAACCAAGGGCGATCGCTGCCCCCTGGAATTCAGAAGCAATTGCTGCGTGGCAAGGGCTTACCTCCCGGCATTGCCAAGAAACTGGTGCCATTGCCCAAACAAATCAACACCTACATTAATCTACCAACCTATTACGACTTAGTTGTCGTCGGCTCCAATGTCGTACTGGTTGATCAAGTAAAAACAGTCGTAGTGGATTACATTTCTAACGTTTTTTAGGGCAAAAAGACTCCCCAGAAATTTGCATTTTTGGGGAGCTTGAAAACCATGGGGTGCATCAGCCTGCCATCAAATTTGCGATCGCTGGACGTTCGCTACAGCGCTGTAGCCAGCCCGTGACCTTGGGGAAGGGTGTCAAATCAACGTCCATTGAGCTAATCCAGCCAACGAAGCCTTGCAGATGGGTATCCGCGAGGCTATAGTCGCCCAGCAAAAACGATTTCCCCTCCAGCCCGCCGTCCAGAATTTTGAGACATTTAGCGAGATCCGCTTTTGCCTTCTCTAGTTCGATCGCGTGCGATCGCGCTACGCTGATCGGGGGGCACCCAGTCCAATGAGTTCGGCTGCACGGCTCCTTCACTGCTAGTGGGCAACGCCGCAGACAATCGTCCACCTGCTTCGGCAAGCACAACATTACTCCAGGTAATCCATTTCATCGCTTCGCCCCGCTTTGGTTCCGGTTCGGGGTAAAGCTTGGCATCCACGCCGAAAATCTCGCCGAGGTACATCGTAATGGCGGATGACTCCCAGATCGGTGTGCCCTCATGCACGATCGCGGGAACTCTTCCGTTTGGGTTGATCTTGAGGAACTCCGGCTTTTGAGTATCGCCCGCCCTGATGTCCAGCTTCACACGTTCGCAGGGTGTACCAAGCTCTGCAAGAACAGCTTCGGTGACGCTCGATGTAGACATAGGAGCATAATAAAACGTTAAGCTCATTGCTTATTTTTCCTACTATTTGACCATCAACTATGGTTGACAGACGGGGTGATCTAGCCATCTGCATCGCATAAGCACTAGCTTACTTCTCGGATTAGGGCTGCCATGAGATCGGCGCTATCGGGAACGGCAAGGCTAGCGGTTTGAGTTGCCATCTGGTTTAAGACTGCAACACTGGTAGGTGTGGTGCCTAGCAAATTCAGAACTTCGGTTGTGAGATCGGCGGCAGTGAGGTCTTTTTGCTGAAATAGTTTGGCGGCTCCGATGGTTGCGAACACGTTGGCGTTGTACGTTTGGTGGTCGTCTGCGGCGAAGGGATAGGGGATTAGTAGGGAGGGCGTGTGGGCGATCGCCAGTTCCGTCAAGGTGCCAGCCCCAGACCGACCAATCACCAGGTTTGCCCGATGAAACAGCCCTGCCATGTTGCCATAAAACGGCAACGGAAAATAATGGGGATGCTGCAAGCTTTGGACATTGGGGTCATTGTCGCCGGTTTGATGCACGATCCAAATACCCGCTTCTAGCCAGGTAGGGGCAGATTCACGAATTAAGTTATTTACGGCAACCGCTCCCTGACTGCCGCCCACGATCGCCAAAAGCGGCACATCTGCCGGAATGGGCAAGTTTAAAGGCGGCGGCAGGTTTTGCAAAAACTGAGCACGGACGGGCGTACCGACATAAACACAGTGCTGAGCTCGGGGTAGATGGGTCTTAGCTGCCTCAAACCCGATCGCCACCACATTGCACCAAGGGCTAAGAAATCGGGTCACTTTTCCGGGCAGGGCGTTCGACTCGTGCAACACCACAGGAATCCCCAAGGAACGGGCAGCAATCACGGCGGGAGCGGCAATGTATCCGCCTGTGGTAAACACCCCATCAAAGCGACCCTTTTGTAGCAGTTGGCGCACTTGCCACAGCGATCGCGCAAATTTCAGCAGTACTTTTACCGTCGCCAATCCTTTTGTTTGAAATCCTTCCACATCGACTAAGTGCAGTGGATAGCGCGCCGGAACCAACTGCTTCTCCAAGCGATCGGGTACTCCTAACCACTCGATCTCATAGTCGGCAAGCTTTTCAGCAACGGCGATCGCTGGAAACACATGTCCACCAGTGCCACTTGCAGCAATTAGCAGACGCTTAGTTAACGGTTGAGTTAAAAGATGGGTCACAGGTTCTTTGATCAAGCATTACAAAGTACAGAATTTTCTGCAAATCCATTAATACAATAGCTCTAAGGTTAACTTAAGATAATGTTTGACTCTAGTCTGCTAACTCTCAGTAAATTAGGTCCTAAGATTTATCACATTTAAATTCTATGCATCCTCATTTTCGCGATCGCCTGACTGTCACTGTTGCCTCATCTTTACCATCCCAAGTAGTCGTCTTTCAAGCTAAAAACCGTTGGCAGATATGGATATTTACGGTTAGTTTAGCCACATCGCTGTTGAGTTCTATATTGCCCTTAACCGCTCAGGCACAAAATCCTACTAGCAGTGCGCCTACTCAACTTACCACTCTGCTAACTCAAATAGATGCGGCGACTAATGCCCGTAACCTTAATACAGTTATTGATTTGTATGACTCAAATTTTTCTAGCAGTGATGGGTTAAATCGTCAAAACTTACAACAGTCACTCAGTTCCCTCTGGAAAAGGTATCCAAAGCTGAGCTATCAGACAGAATTAAAATCTTGGAAAAATGAAGGCAACGGCATTGTCGCAGATACGGTCACGCGAATTACAGGCACTTTTCAAGAAGGCGATCGTGAATATAGCCTTGACTCTACCCTAGAATCACGTCAGCGAATTGAAAATCAAAAAGTAGTTCGTCAAGAAATCACAAACGAGCGCAGCCAAATTACAAGTGGCAGTAATCCACCGACGCTCAAGCTCAACCTGCCAAATCAGGTCAATCGCGGTCAGGATTTTAGCTTCGATGCGATCGTTCAAGAACCTTTAGGCGACGATCTACTGCTAGGAGCGGCCTTAGAAGAAACTATTAAACCAGAAGGTTACCTGAACGCCACATCCGTTAACCTAGAACCGCTCAATTCTGGCGGCATTTTCAAAGTTGGTAAAGCACCCACTAACTCAGAACACCATTGGCTATCAGCAGTGGTGGTTCGCCATGATGGCATCACCATGGTTACCCAACGCCTACGGATCGTGGGTAATTAACAGAGATAGTCTTAATCAAGAACCCCGCCTCAAACGAACGGAGTGTAGAAGCAAATTTGTTTCTACACTCCCAGATTCGAATTATAAGCCCCGAAACCTTACCAGCTTAGCGGGTGACAAGGTTATTCTAAGCTGGTAAGAACAACGATTTGAGAGAATATTATGAGCGTCGTCTTGATCCGACGTTTCATACAGTTGGCAAACGGAATACTCAAACAATTGAGCGTAAGCATTTGACTTTACGAACTCGGATCAAGCGATTAGCTCGAAAAGCCATTTGCTTCTCCAAGTCGATTTGGTTGCATGATGTCGTCATTGGTTTATTCATCAACCGCTATGAATTTGGCTTAGACATCTAAGGTCGATCCACAGGTCTAGAACATAACCGTAGAGAGTTTTGCTTCTTTTAGCATTTCAACTACAACAAAAAGCCCCTAAAATCGAAAATTCCGGACGGCTTAGGTATGGCAGAGCCGGAAAAATGGCAGAGCTTAGCATGTCTATTCAATTGAGTCAGCTATTTCGGCACAATGAGCGATCGCCGCTAAGCCAAAAACTCAAAACTTTTAGTCAAACGTAGCGACCACCAGAACCGCCCGTGCGTTTGGGACCTCCAATATCGGGAGGCGGTTCATAAGAACATAGCAACAAATGAGGCGCTTGCTGCTGTAACTTAGCTTCCTTGGATGCAGTATCGTCCGCTGTAAAAGTAACAATTAACGCCTTGGAGCCAGCAAAATTGCTCAATTGAACTCTTGATAGTTCAGAGGCTACCGTCATCAGCGATATCATGCAAATTACAGAGGTGCGTAACACGTTCATTAGGTTTGATTTGCGCTTTGCTCTAATTTTAGGTCTATTATCGGAATATGACTAGTAAATCTACGGATCTTCTATAAAGATGTCTTAAAGCTACAAGTGTCGCATCTAGCCTTCTCGTCTTAAGCAATACTGACCTTAAAAAAGTTTTTATTATACTCGTTTCTAGCGCAGACTCCATTCAATGAATTGTTTTAAGCCAGTAAATTTAGTGGGTTAAAAGTATAGTTCAATCACCAGCCGCTAAAATCATGCCTTAACTCATCTTTCTCAACCGATAGCATTGAACCCGGATAGCTTCATCAAACTTTTATATAATTTATGCTTTTGTCAGCGACGGCGAGTGTACATAAAGGAGTAGAAATTGGGTAACCGATAGGAGTAGAAATAGATATAAAGTAGAAGTCTTAAGAGGAAAATTTCCAAAAGACAACTTCTATTGGGGCTTGACTGTAACTCTAAGCTTTGTTATTTTTAGCTGATAAAGTCTAAATTGCCTCACAAGCGATTTCCCAAAAAGATGATAATTTTGTCTAGCTTTTATTTTTGGTATTCAGCGGTTCACCGGAGGTGAGCATCGTTGATGCTATCTACTGGTGAGCCGCAGAGTAAAATCTGCGGCTTTTTAGTTTTCTAGGCATTTTTCCCAACCTAATTTACTTCTCATCTCATGACTCAACAGTTCGGTCGGTTTTCTAGCTTTTATTTTTGGAACAGGAAAGCTTCCGGGTAAACTGCTGTGCTAGCCTGTTTTCGCCCGGAGCTAAGGAGTTCCGGGCTTTTTTGTATGTTCGATTACTTTCCTTAAAGGAGTTTAGTTCCGTGTTAGAAGCTAAATTGGCAATGAAATCTCAACCCAACCATCAAACGGTGATTTCCCTTTCTAAGCAGGTCATCATTGGGGGCGATCGCTTGGTGGTGATTGGCGGACCGTGTTCTGTTGAAGGACTGGATCAAATGGAGCAGGTTGCTCAGTCCCTCTCTGCGATCGCCGTTGCCGCATTGCGGGGTGGCGTATACAAACCGCGTACCTCGCCCTACAGTTTTCAGGGCATGGGCATCGATGGGTTACGGATTTTAGCCGCGATGCGAGAACAGTATGGAATGCCTGTGGTGACAGAAGTCATGGCGATCGCCCAAATTGAGCCGATCTGCGCCTATGCCGATATGGTGCAAATTGGCAGCCGTAATATGCAGAATTTTGAATTACTCAAAGCCGTTGGGCAGATAGATAAACCTGTCTTGCTAAAACGCGGATTGGCAGCAACAGTAGAAGAATTTGTCATGGCAGCGGAATACATTTTGGCGCATGGTAACCCCAACGTCGTACTGTGTGAACGAGGCATTCGGAGCTTTGACCCCTTCACTCGAAATGTGCTGGATTTGGGTGCAGTGATTGGCTTAAAGCAATTAACCCATCTACCTGTACTTGTTGATCCTAGCCATGCGGCAGGTAAGCGAGAGCTAGTGCCTAATCTAGCAAAAGCGGCGATTGCAGCGGGCGCTGATGGGTTGATCATCGAATGTCATCCTACCCCTGAGCAGTCTGTGTCGGATGCTCGGCAAGCCCTCTCTTTAGAAGCAATGGCAGAATTAATCACCAGTCTAGAACCGATCGCGGCTGCGGTAGGGCGATCAATTGGCGATCTGGACAATAGCAGCGCAGCTTTCCATTGGACTTCCTACGGGAATCGTGCGGTGATTCCAATGGAAACATCCATATAGAGGCGTTCTCGTTTGAACCTATGCTAGAGGACTGTATTCACGCAGCAAGGCTACAATTTCAATAGAATTCCTACTCTTTAGAGGCATTGAGCTTGTGGATGTACTCCCCTCACTAATTGTCATTGCCGCCCTAGCGATCGTGGGTTACATTATCGGCTCGATTAAAATCATCAACCAAGGCTATGAGGGCATTGTAGAGCGGCTAGGAAAATATCAGCGCACCCTAAAACCGGGGCTAAATTTTGTAGTGCCGTTTTTAGACACCGTGTTAGTGGACAGCACCCGTGAACAGCTTCTAGATATTGAGCCTCAATCCGTAATCACCAAAGATCAGGTGACCATTATTGTGGATGCGATCATATCTTGGAAGATTTTAAATGTACAGAAAGCCAATTATGCCGTTGAAAATGTTGAAAAATCGTTGAAAAGCTTAGTTTTGACCACAATCCTTTCTGAGATTGGGCGCATGGATTTGAAAGAAACAATTTCTTCACGTAACAAAATTGGGCAATTTCTAGTGACAGAGCTAGATGAGCCAACCGCAGAGTGGGGTGTGAAGGTGATTCGAGTAGAAGTGGAAAAAATTACACTGCCAGACACTTTAAAAAAATCTCTAGAAAATGAGCTAGCAGCCGCAAGTGAACGTCGTGCTGAGATTTCTAAGGCAGAAGGAACGGTAGAGTCGATTCAACGGAT
Source organism: Sivoneniella epilithica UHCC 1019 (assembly GCF_040830845.1). Classification (NCBI taxonomy): domain Bacteria; kingdom Bacillati; phylum Cyanobacteriota; class Cyanophyceae; order Leptolyngbyales; family Leptolyngbyaceae; genus Sivoneniella; species Sivoneniella epilithica. Next base: position 58,477 of record NZ_JBFPDP010000020.1, on the reverse strand, counting down.
TGCCAAAGCCCTGAAGAATAACAAGGAGCAAGCATCTGAAATCTTGAAATACCTACTTGCTCAACAGTATGTAGCTACAAATTATGAGCTAGGCAAAAGTAACAATTCCAAAATTATTTTTATGCATCCGAAAGAGCTAAATGAGGCAGTCGGCGGTTTGATAGAAACTGAGGTGGCTGAAAATATTCAAAATATGGGTGGTGATGAGGAGGTTTAGGATCAAGTAAAAAGTAAGCAAGTTTATAAGCGCGATCGCCAGATGGCATCGGCAACCCGGCAGACATCGTGCATTTCGCGGATATCATGAACTCGCAGAATATCGGCACCTTGGGCGATCGCAGCACAGCACGCCGCCGCAGTTCCCCAAACCCGCTGTTTAGGATTGGGCTGATCTAAAATGTGCCCAATAAAGCTTTTACGAGAAACTCCCACCAATAAAGGGCAATTGAGCGCCTGAAACGTCGATAGATGCTGCAAAATTTCAATATTTTGGGCATAGGTTTTAGCAAAGCCAATGCCGGGATCGATCGCAATTAAATCTCGCTGAACTCCCGCAGTAACAGCCACTTCAATACGCTCTTGCAAAAACGTCATTAGTTCGCCGATCAAATCCTGATAATCGGTCAACTGCTGCATCGTTTGGGGCGTACCGCGACTGTGCATCAAAATAATCGGTACGCCTAATTTTGCCACCGTTGACAGCATGGCAGAATCGTAAGTTGCCCCCGAAATATCGTTGATCATATCTGCACCCGCTGAGATCGCAGCTTCTGCCACTGTTGATCGGGTAGTGTCCACTGAAATCGGCAAATCCATTTCTCGGCGTACCGCTTCTATCACCGGAATCACCCGTTGGAGTTCTTCTGGCAAAGAAACTGCTGCGGCTTTGGGTCGGGTCGATTGTCCACCAATATCTAAAATATCTGCCCCCGCATCCCGCAGCGATCGCGCCTGCACTACTGCTTTTTCGACAGTATTGAACTCCCCTCCATCGCTGAAACTATCTGGAGTAGTGTTCAGAACACCCATAATATAGGTGCGATCGCCCCAAGAGAATGAATAGTTGCGAATCAACAACGGCTGTCATCCTAGATTTTTTGGTAATTGACAATTCGCGCAAAGCTATCAGGCTGCAAACTAGCTCCGCCCACCAAAGCACCATCAATTTCCGGCTGCGCCATAATCTCGTCTACATTATCTGGTTTCACCGATCCACCATATTGAATAGACACATCTGCATTTTTTAATTGACTACGAATTAACCCAATCACCTGGTTTGCTTCCTTTGCCGCGCAGGTATCCCCTGTCCCGATCGCCCAAATTGGCTCATAAGCAATGATCAAATTCGTCTGATCAATATTCGCCAACCCACCTTTTAGCTGATCGCAAATAATAGACTCAGTTTCATTCATATCCCGCTGCTGCTTTGTTTCACCCACACACAAAATGGGAGTCAAGCCCGCGTTTTGAGACGCTTTAAGACGCATATTCACCGTTTCATCGGTTTCACCAAAATACTGCCGCCGCTCACTATGTCCCACAATCACATAGCGCACCCCCATTTCAGTCAGCATCGGGGCAGAAATCTCACCTGTATAAGCCCCAAACGCTTCCCAATGGACATTTTGTGCGCCTAGGCGAATACTGCTGCCGTGCAAATTTTGGGACATGGCAAAGAGATCGGTGTAGGGTACACATAAGATGATGTCCCGATCGGGGAGAGTATCTTCCAACTGCGGCATAAACCCTTGCAGAAACTCTGAGGCTTCCATTTGGGTTTTATACATTTTCCAGTTGCCAGCAATTACATTCTTACGCACGGGTCGCTCAATAGGGTAAACATGACAAGACTGCGTTTTGTAGATCTTGATTTTTTAGTCTTGTATGTCTAAGTCTACGGCTTTGTGGGAACCGAGGGAAGCAGAGGAGAGATGAATGGTGAGTTTTGAGTTTTGAGTTTTGAGTTTTGAATAGTTTGTTTTGATAAAGCGTTTCTTATCTATCACGCCTCTCACCCCCTTGCCTCTCGCTTCTTGCCTTTTCACTTCAAAGATTGGTAGAAATTGCTTGTACAGGGCAAGTAGGAACACACTGCTCACAAACAATACAGCGCGATCGCGTGAAATTAAGTTTAAAGGACTCCGGCTCTAAGGTAAGTGCTTCTGTAGGACACACGCCCGTACACAGCCCACAGTGAACACATAAATTCTCATCAATCACAATCTCGCGGCTGGATGAAGACACGCCGATATCCTGCGATCTCATCCATTCGATCGCCGCCTCTAACTCATCAATGTCGCCTAAAAGCTCGACTACTAGCTTGCCGATTTGATTAGGAGCGACCTGGGCACGAATAATATTTGCCGCCACATTAAAATCTTTTGCCAGCCGATAGGTAACTGGCATTTGCACTGATCGCTTTGGAAAGGTAAGCGTAAGGCGTTTTTTCATGGACAGATTTTACAAATAGGGTTCGGGTTTCGGTAAGAGTTGGACTTTTACTAAAACTATTGCCATCGTGACACTTATTCCCTAGTGTTATCCTCTGCTGCGTTTTATCACTCGCCATTCGTCACTCGCCATTGGACATCTCTCCTGCGGAGGCGCTATGCGATCGCCATTCACCATTCGTCACTCGCCATTTGCCATTCTTTACCCCCCAACACCTGATCCCTAATCCTTTCAATCGGCTGATTGTGTAACACCATTGTGGTGCTGGAGTTGGATTCAAATCCAATTTTTTTGTAAAACTCCTGCTGATGGGTGGTCATCAGGTAAACCCGCTCTACATGGCTTAGTTTAGGATGACTGATTACGGTTTGGACAAGTTTTCGTCCGAGTCCCGCGCCCTGATAGTCGGGATGAATCACCACATCCCAAATAGTGGCGCGATAAATGCCGTCTGAGTTGGCACGGGCGAAGCCAATCATGCGCTGTTTGTAGGGAACTTCCAGGGTATCCCAAGCGGTAATCACTGGATCGCTGTTGGCAACCGCCATTTGCAGATCTTCCAGGCGGCGATCGTGTGCCCAAAATGCAGCCAAGTTGAACAATGCTTGAAGCTGCTGAAAATCAACTTGAGAACGGCGATCGCAAAACTGAATTTTTCGACAATCCATAGTCCTATTGCATTGAACGATTTTATTTAGACTACAAGAACTATTTCGTGAATAAATGAGTCCTTTGATGCAGAAACCTGTGTCTTTTTAAAAGACTTACAGCTTCTTGGCAAAAGTTACGCGCCTGATTGCATACAGGCGACGCTAGAATACAATGTGGGACTTAGATCCCTCACAGCCCTTTCATCTCAATATTCTGACTGGCATTTCTAGCTGGCATGACCCATTCTCCTAAACGCAATTCTTCAATAAACCGCGATCGCACAAGGCGCAAAAACCGTCAGTTTCAACCTCCTCGGCAGCGGTCTATTTGGGTCTTGTTAGTGCTATTACTCCTATGGAGTTTGTGTTTGGGAATTGGATTAGCGCAAGCCATAGAACCCTTAAAATCGGCAATCATTCCGCTGCAAGAACGAGATTTGACGGCTCAACTTGCTACACCGTCTGATGCTGCTCAGCCAAATACAACGACTGCGGCGATCGGCACAGTGGACCTGGTTCCAGAACGCTACCAATTGGGACAACAGCTTTATTTGGAAAATTGTGCCACCTGTCATATTGGTTTGCCGCCTGCCGTGATGCCGTCTCAAACTTGGCGATCGCTGCTGCAAGATGCCGATCACTATGGCACAACCATTAAACCCTTAGGAAATCCTGAAGTCCAAATTGTCTGGCAATATCTGCGAGACTATTCTCGTCCACTGGGCGCTGACGAATCCATTCCCTACCGGATCTATCAGTCTTCCTACTTCAAATTGCTCCATCCGCGAGTCAAATTCCCCGAACGGGCAAGCCTAATTACTTGCATCTCTTGCCATCCCGGAGCCGGAACTTATGATTTCCGCAGCCTCAGCGCCGAGTGGCAGAATGCACCGTGAGGATTGACGATTGACGTTTGCATAGCGTCTCCGTAGGAGTTACGGCGATTGACAATTAGTCCTAATCCTTCGCCTCTCCTCTTCAACATTCGACGTTGCTGAATGTAAGTATGATTGCTGACTGTAGGGGTAGATCTTGTGCCTACCCTGCTAGAGATCGAGGGCAACCACAAGGGATTGCCCCTACGAATTTCATCTCAGATTCAGCAATGCCCAACATTTTACTCTTGCCCATAAAAACTTAGAAATTTGCCATCATTCTGCCATGTTAAAAATGTTGCTGGGCGATCCGAATACGCGGAAGCTCAAAAAGTATCAGCCGATTGTGACCGAGATTGCTCTATTTGAAGCCGACATTCAACCCCTTTCAGACCAAGACTTAAAAGGGAAAACCGTTGAGTTTAGGCAGCGGATTGAAAAAGGTGAATCCCTCAATGATTTGCTACCCGAAGCCTTTGCAGTGGTGAGAGAAGCCGCCCGACGAGTTTTGGGAATGCGCCATTTTGATGTGCAAATGCTAGGCGGCATGATTTTACACGAAGGTCAGATTGCCGAAATGAGGACAGGGGAAGGAAAAACCCTGGTGTCTACCTTGCCTGCTTACCTGAATGCGATCGCCGGAAAAGGAGTGCATGTCGTCACCGTCAACGACTACTTAGCGCGCCGCGATGCCGAATGGATGGGGCAAGTGCATCGATACTTAGGGTTAAGCGTGGGGCTAATTCAGCAAACCATGACCCCAGAGGAGCGCAAGAAAAACTACGCCTGCGACATCACCTACAGCACCAACAGCGAATTGGGATTTGACTATCTGCGCGACAACATGGCAACCTCCATTCAAGATGTGGTGCAGCGTCCGTTTAACTATTGCGTGATTGATGAAGTTGATTCGGTCTTGATTGACGAAGCCCGCACACCGCTGATCATTTCAGGACAAGTCGATCGCCCCAGCGAAAAATATCTGCAAGCGGCTCAAGTAGCGGCTCAACTGGTTCGCCAAGTCGATGAAGATGACACTCAAGGACACTATGAAGTGGACGAGAAACAGCGAAACGTCTTGCTATCCGATGAAGGCTTTATTAAAGCAGAGCAGCTTTTAAGCGTAACCGATCTGTTTGATCCAAAAGATCCTTGGGCGCACTATATTTTTAATGCCATTAAAGCCAAAGAACTCTTCATCCTAGACGTGAACTATATCGTTCGCAACGACGAAGTGGTGATTGTGGATGAGTTTACCGGGCGAGTAATGCCGGGTCGTCGCTGGAGCGATGGATTGCATCAAGCGATCGAAGCCAAAGAACACGTAGAAATTCAGCCCGAAACCCAAACTCTGGCGACGATTACCTACCAAAACTTTTTCCTGCTCTATCCTAATCTGGCAGGAATGACAGGCACCGCCAAAACCGAAGAAGCAGAGCTTGGCAAGATTTACAACCTGGAAGTCACCACCATTCCAACCAACCGCTCCAATATTCGCCAAGATCAATCGGATGTGGTGTACAAAACCGAAGACGCAAAGTGGAACGCGATCGCCCTCGAATGTGCTGAAATGCATCAAGTCGGTCGCCCCGTTCTCGTTGGCACCACCAGCGTCGAAAAATCCGAGTTGCTCTCTCGGTTGCTAGCAGAAGTCAACACTCCCCACAACTTGCTCAATGCCAAACCCGAAAACGTAGAGCGAGAGTCAGAAATTGTGGCGCAAGCCGGACGGAAAGGTGCGGTCACGATTGCAACAAACATGGCAGGGCGCGGCACCGACATTATTTTAGGCGGCAACGCGGATTATATGGCGCGGCTGAAGGTGCGGGAATACTTCATGCCCCGAATTGTCCAGCCGGAAGATGAAGACGAATTTGCCATCACTGATGTCCCTGCTGCCCATGGTGGCAAAGGTGGCGGACAGGGCTTTGTTCCCGGTCGCAAGATGAAAAGCTGGAAAGCATCGCCCCAAATTTATCCAACCAGCCTGTCAAAAGATACCGAAAAACTGTTGAAAGAGGCAGTGGAATTTGCGGTGAAACAGTATGGAGAGCGATCGCTGCCTGAACTTGAGGCAGAAGACATGGTAGCGGTTGCATCCGAAAAAGCGCCCACGGATAACCCCGTAATTCAAAAATTGCGCCAAATTTACAATCAAATTCGCCAAGAGTACGAAGTGTTTACCAGCGCAGAACACGATGAAGTGGTGAATCTGGGCGGTTTGCACGTCATTGGCACAGAGCGCCATGAATCTCGCCGGATTGATAATCAACTGCGAGGACGCGCCGCCCGCCAAGGTGACCCCGGTTCCACCAAATTTTTCCTCAGCTTGCAAGATAACCTGCTGCGGATTTTTGGCGGCGATCGCGTCGCTGGCTTGATGAATGCGTTTCGCGTAGAAGAAGATATGCCGATCGAATCCGGCATGTTAACTCGCTCTTTGGAAGGCGCGCAGAAAAAAGTTGAAACCTATTACTACGACATTCGCAAGCAAGTCTTTGAGTATGACGAAGTGATGAACAACCAACGTCGAGCGATCTACGCCGAACGTCGCCGAGTGCTGGAAGGGCAAGACTTGAAAGAACAGATGATCAAGTATGCCGAATTGACCATGGATGATATTGTCGGTGCTTTCGTCAATCCAGAATTGCCCCCCGAAGAATGGGAACTAGAGAAGCTTTCTAGCAAGGTGAAAGAATTTGTCTACCTACTGGCAGATTTAGAACCTAAGCAGCTAGAAGACTTTTCCCTGGGGGAAATTAAAGCCTTCTTACATGAGCAAGTCCGCATTGCCTATGATATCAAAGAGGCACAAGTTGATCAACTTCAGCCCGGATTAATGCGGCAGGCAGAGCGGTTCTTTATCTTGCAGCAGATTGATACCCTCTGGCGTGAACACCTCCAGCAAATGGATGGGCTGCGCGAATCCGTCGGCTTACGCGGCTATGGGCAAAAAGATCCGCTGATTGAATACAAGAGCGAAGGCTACGAATTCTTCTTGGAAATGATGACCGATATTCGCCGGAATGTGGTTTATTCTCTGTTCCAGTTTCAGCCTCAGTTGCAACCCACTGCAACTGCTACCACTGCCGCCCCCCTTGATGATATTGAAGCTCCTATCAATCCCGTCACTGGCGACATTGAGGAATGGTAGCATCACCGAATACGAGGAGTAGTCAGCGCCATGCCTGTTGACTACGATCTGGTTATCATTGGCGGCACCACGGCGGGAGTGGAAGCCGCCATTTTTGCAGCGCAGTTTAAAGCGCGTGTGGCGCTAGTGACACAGGGAATAGCTTTTTCCACGCTGCCAGATTCTTTGCTGATGCCAGCCTTAGCCCAACTTGGGTGCATGACTGAATCAGGGCAACACTGGCAGCGATCGCCCCTCTGTCAGCACGCCTCCGCACCTCCAGCTTTAAATTGGCAAGCTGTCAAACCCTGGATACAAGCGATCGCCCATAACTTGGATGAACGCCACTCGCCCTCCGCCTTAGCAACCCTTGGCATTGACATCATCCCCCATAGCGGCGAATTTTGCCGTAAACCCGCCCCTGGCTTCTTTGTCGATGGACGGCTGCTGCGATCGCGCTCCTACCTGCTTGCCCCGGCTCATCATCCGCTGATTCCGGCAATTTCTGGTTTGCACACAGGCTATCAAACTCCGACAACACTATTGCAACTGCCTTCCTTACCTGCAACCTTAGCGATCGTTGGCAATACGACTGCTGCCGTGGAACTCGCCCAAGCCCTTCAGCGGCTCGGATGTCAGATCATCCTGCTCATGACCACCGCTCATCTACTCAGCGAGGCTGACCCAGAGGTGTCCCAGTTCATCCAGGCGCAGCTTGAAGCAGAAGGAGTACAAGTTTGGCTGAATGTGAATGTGAGTGATATCCAATTGGTTAATGGCAAGAAATCAATTCAGTTTGGCACTCATTCCTTAGTTGCCGATAACATTTTGCTAGCGGTGGAGCCAATCCCCACCGTAGAAACCTGGAACCTAGAAGCAGTAGGGGTAAAAAGGCGAAACTATGGGATTTTACGGAATTCTAAGTTGCAAACCACAAATCCCAACATTTACATCTGCGAAGGTAGAACGAGACATTTACTCTCAGCCCATCTAGCTGCTTATGAAGCCAAACTTGCCGTTAAAAATGCGCTGTTTCTCTCAAATCAACACACCGATTACCGATCTCGTCCCTTTAGCATTCACACCAATCCTACTGCCGCTTGGATAGGGTTAACTGCACCCCAAGCGATCGAACAATATGGCAACAATGTCTTAATTTTGCGCCAGCCGTTTAATCGCCTGATAAAAGCGCAGATCCACAGTGACCTAACTGGTTTTTGCAAGCTGATTGTGCAGCGAAACGGCACCTTGTTAGGTGCCCATATCGTTGGAGCTAGCTCAGCAGAATGGATTGGCACCCTCGCGATCGCCTTCCAACAACGCCTCAAAATTTCAGCATTAGCAGATCTCATCGTGCTATCTTCCAGTTTTGCCGAGATTATTCAACAAACAGCGATGGAATGGCAGCAGCTACGACTCCAACACCATCCACGCTGGCAAGATCTGCTAGAAGCCTATTTTGACATTCGGCGATCGCAATAAAATTACCGTAAACCCACCATGTCACCTTGATCGCGATTGCTCTTGTCCTATCAATCTCCCACGATACAGAGACACTACCCACTCAGTTTTCACTCTTCATAATTCAACATCAATGATTTTGGATTGATCACGCATAATGCTCAGGGCATCTTGACTTGATCTATGGACTAGAGTCTACGTAAATTTCCTTAGCTGCTTATGAAGCTAACTAGAAATATCCTAGGTTTTACCGTAGGGACATTTTCTCAAGTCCGGTTAAATCAAGGTATTGTTCCGAACCGAGATCGTCCTATGTTTTTAGACCTGAACCACAATGATTTACTCACTCTTGAGCAGCAGCGGATAGAGCGATTTCGGTCTACTTCTCTTGATTCTTTATCACTTTGCTTTCTGCATCTAAACCCTAAAAATACGCTAGCTATCCATTGTGCTGAGCCTTGGATGGTCGATCAACTGTTATACGACATAGAAAAAATTTGCTGGGAAGCTTGGGTGCTGGTAGGAGCAACTCACCTATCGATTTACTATGCCCAAGAAGAAATCTATACGGCAACCACTCAAAAGTTAGATGAACCTAAACCGCTGAGATCGCATTCCTCCTTAGCACATTAGCATTGCCTCCAAAGCTTTAGCTATTTTTACCTCTCAAAACCTAAAATAGAACAGCATGGTCAAGAAAAACACATAGAAAATTGTTAACTACCGTTTACAGATTCAAGAATATCGGATATTTATCTATCTGACTGCATATGTCAGTTATTCAAAAGTTAGTCAAAATAGTAATTTCAAGCCGTTAGTGCTTTAGTGGTGGCGACTCATCTAACAGGCAGCATTTAGGTTGTTGTTCCAGGTAATAAATATGAACTCTGAAATTAGAGAAACTGAAATTCCAATGGCAAGCGCCCCCGATTTCACCGATCCTACCGTGTTGCCAATAACGGATGAGCCTCTTCTTCTCCCTGCTGGTGAATCTACTAGCGACGTTAATCAGCAGATCAGCCAGATTGGAGAGCGTATATCCAAGTTTTTGGCTGGCTTGCCAGAATATCTATCTGACTTTTTTAGCGAATACCGTCGTCCTTTGATCACTTTAGGTCTCCTTTTTGGCGGTATCTTAGCCGTTAAAATGACTTTAGCGCTTCTTGATGCGGTAGATGATATTCCGTTACTGGCTCCTATTTTGCAGTTAGTGGGGCTGGGATATAGCGCTTGGTTTGTCTACCGCTATATGTTGAAGGCATCCACTCGCCAAGAACTAGGGCAGGAGCTAGGAGAACTGAAAGACCAAATTGTTGGTAATCTACCCAAATAGATTGCTCAGACTCCTTATAAGGGTAAGTTGCTGCTAAAGCCGTTTAATCTTGTCTCGGCTAATCTAGGTCCAGCAACAGGTTTAAATTTAAAGAGTCAGGGATCAGATAGAAGGCTATCCCTGACTTTTATATTGATTTCCTCTTCCAAAGCCTCCACTGCAACTTTCATCTCTAACAGTTGCATTGCTCCAAATTGAGTAGACAGGGCAACGTCAGTCGCATCACATCCATACGCGATCGCAATTCGGTTACCGCGTGGTTCTTTTTGAGTCGCATCGAAGGTATACCAGCGTCCAACCGTTGGAGATTCAGCGCGATCGCCCACATAAGCTTCAAACCAAGCATGAAGATCCATCGGGTCAAGTTGATAGAGATAGCCCACTACCATCCGAGCAGGAATGTTTAGGCTACGGCAAAGGGCAATCCCCAAATGGGCAAAATCGCGACATACTCCCACATGGCTTTGGGCAGTGTCTAGAGCAGAAGTTGAAGCATCGCTAGTGCCATACTGATAGTCCACATGAGTTTGAATCCAATGGCGAATCGCTTCTACCTGGTCATATCCCGGTTCTGCATCGCCCACAATTTCTAGCGCCAAATTGCCTATTTGATCCGATTGGCAATAGCGACTGGGCAACAGAAACCGCAGAACTTCTTCTGGCAAGTGCTGAATCGGCACAAAAGGCGCACCTGGATACACGTCAATCTCGGCAGCGGCTTCAACACAAGCAGTCGTATGTAGCCGAAAAGCCCCAACTGGCACTACTAACCGCTGACATAAGTTGCCAAAGGTATCGGTATATTCGGTGACCGAAACGCTCGGTTCAAGCAAGTAAGTTTCAGCTACAACCCATTGCCCCTCACCACTCCGAGGGCGCAGCATGAAAATGACTGGGGTCGGTTCGCTCGCTTCAAACAAAATTTCACACTCGGCAGCCAACCGCATCGTCGCCTCCATGCACTCTGTTTAGGCTTCCCTTGTGGTTATAACGCAATTCGTAGACTGATTTCAGCCGATCGCTTGGGCAACAATCGTGCGATGGCGAGGCGTATTGTGGGTAATGGTGGGACGCTCAAATCCAGCATCGGCGATCGCTTGTTCAATATCTAGCGCGAAGTATTGATCCAGATAGGGTTCAGTGCTTTTCAGCAGCGTCAAAATGTAGGGCGGCATTTTGGCATAGATCTCTGATTTGGGGTTCATGTCCATAATCGCCAAGTGACCGCCGGGACGCAGCAAGCGCCGCGCTTCTTGCAAAATCGCGATCGCGGCTGTTTGAGGCAGTTCGTGAAACATCAGGCAAGACGATACCAAATCATAGGAAGCGCTGGGTAGACCTGTGGCTTCGGCAGCCGCATGAACCCAAAGAGGCGCAGAGGCTAGAGTCTCAAGCGGCAGAAAGCGAGCTTGAACTCCGTTGGCGGTGCCTTGCGATCGCAGTTGGGCGCGGTGGTGAGCGATCGCTAGAAAATAAGGTGACAAATCCACTCCAGTAAGCTTCGCATCAGGAAAAGCAGCTTGCAGCGCAAACGTACTCATGCCCACACTACAGCCCAAATCCACAATGTCGTTAGGCTCTTCTGACAACTGAGCTTTCATCGCTTCGTGATAGCTTTGGCGCAACCGAGAGTCTCCCGTTGCGTCGCCCTCTTGCCAAATTCGCGCATGAACCGCGTGGGCGGCAACTTCCACTTCCAGCGCAGGCTCCCAACCCAAATTTCCTTCTTCATAGGCGTGAAAGGAGGTCGTGTAATAAGCGGGATAGTGCAAATCGGGATTTTGCACCGCAGCCAAATCAGCACTCCAGTCTCGCGCCCTCAGAGTTGCCACTTCCTCTAACCAGGGCACACCAATATCATCTGCCCGTTGAATCATCATTTGACGAGCGCGATTTTTTGCCAGAGCCGCGATCGGCTTAATCGCCAAAATGCCGTTGACTAACCGAGAGGCGAGGCTGGGGGCTGAAACAGTAGCAGTCATAAAAAGTTAGGTAATACGGTTCTAAATAGATAAACTTACCAATGTGCAACTTTCTTGAAATACTTGCCAAGACTGCCCTCACCCTAGCCCTCTCCCCAAGGGAGAGGGAACCGGAGGATTCTGAAAGCCCTTCTCCCTAGGGAGAAGGGTTGGGATGAGGGCGAAGTTGGAATGAGGGTAAATTAGGTTGCACATCGTATAAACTCTATTATCCAGCAAGTAGCCCAGGCAAGCGACTAAGGACTACAATTATTTTTCTTGGTTATTCTTTAGTTGCCCCATCATGCAGTCACACCTGAATCCTGATAACGGTCATAAATCTTTTGAGTTGCCCGGTGCAAAACCGCACTACAACCCGGATCGCCCTGGGCAGGTCGAGCATATTTTCTTAGATCTGATCTTAGATATTCCCAACCAGAGCTATGAAGGAACGTGCAGCATTCAGATTAAGCCAGTCCGCAGTGGCATCGATCGCTTCACATTTGATGCCGTTAATCTAATCATCAACTCGGTGACGGTGGCAGAAATCCCGCAGAAATTCGACTATGACGGGGAGCAGTTACAGGTGAATCTGACGGAGCCAACGGAAGCTGGGAAAATAGTAACCGTGGCGATCGCCTATTGCGTAGAAAAACCCCAGCGTGGACTGTACTTCATCGCGCCAGACAAACACTATCCCAATAAGCCCGTGCAAGTGTGGACTCAGGGCGAAGATGAAGACTCCCGCTTTTGGTTTCCCTGCTTCGACTATCCGGGGCAACTGGCAACCTCAGAAATTCGGGTGCGGGTGCCCAAAAATCTGATTGCCATTTCCAATGGTGAATTGGTGGAAACCAAAGAAAGCAAAGACTTCAAGATTTTCCACTGGCATCAAAAACAGGTGCATCCGACTTACCTGATGACCCTTGCCGTGGGCGATTTTGCCGAACTGCGCGACGAATGGAACGGCAAACCCGTGACTTACTACGTGGAAAAGGGCAAAGAAGCCGAAGCCCGAATCAGCATGGGCAAAACGCCGCGCATGATTGAGTTTTTTAGCGAAAAGTACGGCTACGCTTACCCGTTTCCCAAATATGCTCAGGTGTGCGTTGATGATTTTATCTTTGGCGGCATGGAAAACACCTCCACGACGCTGCTCACCGATCGCTGCTTGATTGACGAACGCGCCGCGATCGACAACCGCAATACTGAAAGCTTAGTTGCCCATGAATTGGCACATCAATGGTTTGGCGATCTCGTCGTGATCAAACATTGGTCTCACGCTTGGCTGAAAGAAGGCATGGCATCCTATTCCGAAGTCATGTGGACGGATCACGAATATAGTGCCGACGATGCCGCCTATTATCTGCTCAACGAAGCCCGCAACTATTTAGATGAAGATAAATCTCGCTATCGCCGCCCCATCGTCACCCATGTTTACCGAGAAGCGATCGAACTCTACGATCGCCACCTCTACGAAAAAGGAGCCTGCGTTTATCACATGATTCGGGCAGAGTTGGGCGAAGAGCTTTTTTGGAACGCGATCGCCCGATTCGTCAACGACAACGCCCACCGCACCGTCGAAACCGTGGATCTGCTGCGCGCCATTGAAACCGCCACCGGACGCAACCTGCTGTTTCTCTTCGATCAATATGTTTTTCGCGGCGGACACCCCGACTACAAAGTCGCCTATTCCTGGGACAACGACAGCAACCTGGCAAAAGTCACCGTCACCCAAACCCAAGCCAAAGACAACAACAGCAAAGACCTGTTCGACTTAAAAATCGCGATCGCATTTGGTTATGTGACAGAAACAGACGAAAAAAAACACCTGAAGCCCTTTACTGTACGAATTCGCGATCGCGAACAATCCTTCTATTTCCCGCTAGAACAAAAGCCCAACTTCATCAGCTTCGACGCTAAAAATCCCACCCTCAAAACCGTAGCGCTAGAGTATCCAATCCCCGAACTGAAAGCTCAGCTACAGCACGATCCCGATCCCGTTTCTCGCATCTATGCCGCCGAAGCATTGGCAAAAAAAGGTGGCTTGGAATCCGTGAGAGCCTTAGCCGCCGCCCTAAAGCAAGAGCCATTTTGGGGAGTGCGCGTGGAAGTGGTGAAAAATTTGGCAAGCATCAAGTTAGATCAAGCCTTTGCAGGAGTGCTAGTGGGGCTAAAAGATGCGGATGCTAAAGTGCGTCGCGCCACCGTGGAAGCTTTATCAACCATCAAAACCGCAGACAGCTACAAAGCCTTGAAGCCCATTGTTGAAAAAGGTGATGCCAGCTACTACGTCGAAGCCGCCGCCATTCGCGCCCTAGGCAGCATTGCCGGAGCAAACCTAATGGAGGAGAAAGAAGAAAAAACCTTGAAGCTGCTGAAGTCGGTGCTAAAAGAGCGGCAAGGCTGGAATGAAGTCGTCAGATCAGGCGCGATCGCTGCCCTCAGCCACATGAAAACCTCGGTCGCCGCACTCGACATCATTCTCGACTACACCGAACCCGGCATTCCCCAAGCCCTGCGGCTCGGTGCCATTCGCGCCCTCGGTGCCATCTCCAGCGGACAAACCAACGTCAATTTAGAACGCATTCTCAATCGGCTCAAAGAACTCTCGCGAGAAAGCTTCTTCCTCACCCAAGTCTCCGTTGCCAATGCCCTCGGACAAATGGAAACCGCCAAAGCGATCGCCATTCTCCAAAGCTTGGCAAACCAAACCCCCGATGGTCGAGTGCGCCGCATCGCCGAAGAAGCCGTCCAAAAAGTCCAAAAAAACGCCGGATCAGACAAAGCCGTCAAACAACTCCGCACCGAACTCGACCAACTCAAACAGGAAAATCAAGATCTGAAAAGTCGCCTAGAAACCCTGGAAGCCAAAGCAAAATAGGACTGCTCATGCTGTAACCATGTCAGCCTCTAGATTAGGCGACGCTGGCTCAAACCGTAAAACCATGATTTGCTCTGGACGCGACCCTAAAGACTCATAGGTGCGACCATTGCGATCGCTGAATTCAACTTCAAGTGCTGCGCCATTCGCTAATATTTCAACCACCGTACCAACCTGTCCTCGCCACAAATGATACTGGGGAAGGTCAACAGTCAAGGCTACAACGTCTAGCAATTTGGCAGTATTGTTTATCACACTTATCACCTCTACTGACTACAGAGGATAGCAGGTCGTTAACTTCGGGATCTCTGAACCATGCTCAACAATCCAGCCACTCCGCACGGTGGCATTTTTATTCTGCCATTCAAGCGCAAAGTCTAGAGTGTATCGTTGCCCAAACTCATCTTGCCGACCTAATCGGGCTTCAGGGCTTTGAACAATCCTTTGTATCCACGCCAATATCTTTTGGTTCGCTGCAACCAAATTGTTATGTCGCATCTATGCCACTGCTGGACTCTTGCAGAAAATGTTTTTCAATGTCAGAAATTAAGCTTGTAGCATCAACAAGAATTTTCTCAAAAATAGCAGCCCGATTACCTTCTTTTATGCCAAAACTCAATGCTATCTTTTCGTACTGGCTCCCCTTCCGATGAGCAACACTAGCTGATCGAAGTCCCTGAACTTTTCTGAGAAATTGGATGTGCTGTTGCACGTTTGGGAAATTACATACCTGAAGAAATCGTTCAAACTTAGATATACTGCCTTTGATTTCACTATTGGCTTCTGGTAACGCTTTCATAAGTTCCCGCTCATTAAGCGAATCAATCATCAGTTTAGTGAGCGCTAGTACCTGTGAATCAAATTCTGCTTGGCTATTTGTAAGTGGCGTACGCAAGGCTTCGTAAAGATGCTGATCAGAATCAGCCAAACGTAGAAAAAGTGACCAACCCATTTTTTCTGTCCACCTCTCTGAAAAATGAGAAAATCGCAACTTGAATACGAGATCTATTTGATTAGGATCAGTTGCTTCTGCTAAAAAACTACGCTTGAAGTTAACCTCGCTAATTTTTCCTTCCGGTAAAATATTGTAACTGCGCCAGTATAACTGCTCCTTATAAGGCAAGTCCCTGCCTAAATCTCCAAGAAAAACAGCAACGTAATCACTATTGTTATTGTCAATTTGAATTCCCCACAATCCTTGACATCTTAAGAAACCATCTTCGACTGAAAAACGCTCTGGATGGGCATAATACTTTGTAAGTACTTCGCGTTGGAAAAATACAGGCTTAAGATAATTTGGTGCATCTGGATTAGCACCAAAATAGTTTGCAAGTTTATCTGGCTCAGAAGAGTAAGTTATTGAATCTCCGTTCTCATCAGCATCAATTATAAAATCAACGTATTCTTCTTTTTCTTCATCAAATGGCCATAGCCCACATTTTTCAATTGGTAATGGAGCGATTAGCTTTTTCCCAAGAAGCCGTGAAAAAGAGTTGTAACCGTCTCCCAAAAGAAACTGTGCAGAGTCAGCGCGACAAACATAGCAGGTCAGATCATCTGTGTAATCTAAATCAATAGGCGGTTTGTCTAGTGCCAAATCGGAGTAACGTATGAGGTCGAAGTAGATTGCTAAGTGCATCTCCTTGATCGCAAGGAACTGGCGAATTTCTTGGAGGCGAACTTGAACTCGATCAGATTCAATTTTGGCAACTATAGTTTCATCGCCTCTGTCATCATATTTAAGAAGCTGGTTTGTATCAAAGTCATGATACAGCCGATGATAGTGTCGAAATTCCTCGGTAATTTCATTATATGACTTGCGAATACCATTAAAATTTCGCTTAATAATGAAAGGTTCTACTCCTTCTGTATTGCCAAATCTGAGGTAAGTAACCTGCTCATCATCTTGGTGATGACTGACTACACAATTAGGGTGTCCATCGCCAATATAAAATTCCCAAGATGTCCTATTTGATGCAATCTCAACTGATTTGTTAGGAATTAAAGCGGAAAATATACTAATATCTTCATCTTTATTTTTTTCACTCAAATAAACAGTAACCCAAGTTTCCTTGCCTATTTTTGGAATAGTTTGTTTTCGCCAGTCAGATTGAAGCAACCGCTCCATTTTTGAGTCATGTCTTTCAGTAGTCACAACAGAACCAAGTACAGATTAGATCAATCTTACTGTGTCCAACTAAATTTAACTTGGTACTAATGCTAGCCACCTCACCGATTTGAAAGAACAGACATTTACCCAATCGCAAACATTATCAAGATTTTTAAGAAATTAGATTTTCAGAAAGTACAAATACTCGTCAAGTAAATCTAATTTCTTTCATTTTGAAAGTACGTCAGCGTGCGGAATGCTAACATTCTTGGCTGCGATCGCAAATAATCTCAAACTCAGCACGAGCGGTATTTCTAGTGATGATCACCCACTAATTTTGGACGGCTATCCGTCTAGATTAATTACCGGGGCGATCGCTTGATAGCTCATATTTTTAGCTAGATCAGCATCTTGGTAAACTGCCAAAACCCCTGAGTGATTAGGATTTATTTCGTGAAGCTCTCGGAAATCATTGCAGTTGCGAGTCAGCAGCGATCGCCTATCCTGAATTGCATAGTTGAGAACCTCAGAATCGACTTGTCCTTCTAAACCCGCTTCGTTGACCGTGATCACATCATGTCCTGCTAGTCGTAGCAAATTCAGTAAATACTTTGCCTGAGAATCTTCATCCAGCAGTAGTCGTAAGCTCAAGCGACACTCCCCCAGCGGCTAACCGATTTCGTTCCTCCGCCGCTTCCAACTTCAGCAGTTCTTGATGGCTGTCGCAGTAACGAATTACTTCATCGATCGCCGCAAGGGGCAAGCTCCAATTTTCAGCCGCTTGCTCTGAGGACAGTTGATTTGCCATCATGTCTTGCCAGACGATCGCAGCCAGCAATTTCCGTCCTTTCAGGTAAAGTTGTTGCCGCCAAGCATGAGAACGAGACTCCAAGTATTGCCAATTTTCAGCCTGATCTACCTGCAATGATTGCACGATCGCACTCATCAGTTCTAGACGCTCAGAAATTGATAGCTTGACTACCTGCGCTTTAATTTCCTGTAGCGGTGCTGCGCTCGATCCTGGGGTATAACGGGACTCCACGCACTCAACTCCTGCAATAGATTTGCTTTATTCATTCTACAAGTTGGCAGCTATGGAGAGCGATCGCCCCTCCCCAAAAAGCCGCGATCGCAGTGTCAACGCCAGTAAATCAAAATAGGTAGGATTGCATCTGTTATTGCCTTGTCAAAGGGTTTTGGCAGCCTGGGTAGATGGGTTTGGGCGTTAAACTGGTTAATAGATTCTGTTGCGGTAGCTTTATGACGATTAAAGAGCAGCTTATTCAAGAACTGGAGCAACTGCCGGAGGCTCAGCTAGAGGAGGTGTTGGCGCTGGTGCGTTCCTTCAAAGCTGAACCAGACACAACATCTGATCACAACAGTCGGGTTGGGCAGGCGTATCTTGCTTCTGTGCAGCAATATGAGGAGGTTTATCGTCGCCTTGCCAACTCCTGAATTTCTGTTGTAGACGGTTAGTAAACGAACCGCATTGGCTGTGATGGATACTTTTTTGCGGATTAACGGCTACAGATTGACGCTGACGAATGAGGACTCCTACACGCTGGTTTTGTAAGCTGTCACTGATCAGATAGATAAGTCAGCGATCGCCGTTCGGCTTGAGCAATCTGTAACCATTCAGTAGACAGCGATCGCTCAGGCGAATATTCAGGGTTACTGGAAAGACATTGGTAGAATAGAGCGGTCTTGAGGCGCGATGCCTGTCTATTTCCTGTTGGAGTGCCCTATGTCTGTTTCCTCTGCCCCGTTTACTGCTGACGAAATTGCTGCGGAGGGCATTAAGCCAGAGGAATATGCTGACATTGTGCAGCGGTTGGGGCGACATCCTAATAAGGCGGAACTGGGGATGTTTGGCGTGATGTGGTCGGAACACTGCTGCTACAAAAACTCGCGCCCTTTGCTGAAACAGTTTCCCACGAAGGGCGATCGCGTTTTAGTCGGTCCCGGTGAAAATGCAGGCGTGGTAGATTTGGGCAACGGTTTACATCTCGCATTTAAAATTGAGTCTCACAATCACCCCTCTGCTGTGGAACCCTTTCAAGGTGCGGCAACTGGCGTAGGCGGCATTTTGCGAGACATTTTCACCATGGGTGCCCGACCGATCGCTATCCTTAACTCACTCCGGTTTGGCTCCTTGGATGATGCCCGGACGCGGCGGCTATTTAGCGGGGTTGTCGCTGGAATTTCTCATTACGGCAACTGCGTCGGAGTGCCCACTGTGGGTGGCGAGGTTTATTTTGATCCGGCGTATTCGGGTAATCCATTAGTCAACGCGATGGCGCTGGGTCTGATGGAAACAGAGGAAATCGTCAAATCGGGCGCAAAAGGGATTGGCAATCCGGTTTTGTATGTCGGGTCTACCACCGGACGCGATGGTATGGGCGGAGCCAGCTTTGCCAGTGCCGAATTGAGCGATGCTTCCATGGACGATCGCCCCGCCGTGCAAGTGGGCGATCCGTTTCTAGAAAAATCTCTGATCGAAGCCTGTCTAGAAGCCTTCAAAACCGGAGCCGTGGTCGCCGCGCAAGACATGGGCGCAGCGGGGATCACCTGCTCTACGTCGGAAATGGCGGCGAAAGGCGGCGTAGGCATTGAACTGGATCTCGACAAAATTCCTGTGCGCGAAACAGGCATGGTGCCCTACGAATATCTGTTATCGGAATCGCAAGAGCGGATGCTGTTCGTGGCAGAGGCAGGACGAGAGCAAGAACTGATTGATATTTTTGAGCGCTGGGGGCTTTATGCCGTCGTCGCAGGCAGCGTGATTGCTGACCCAATAGTGCGGATTTTGTTTCAAGGGGCGATCGCCGCCGAAATTCCCGCCACCGCTCTAGCAGACAACACACCAATTTACCATCGAGAACTGCTGAGCGAACCACCCGACTATGCCCAAAAAGCCTGGGCGTGGACTCCAGCTAGCTTACCGGATTGCACCGCCACGGGCATTGAAGCCCAAGGAAAATTCCTCACCTGGAATGAAATACTCCTTCAACTGCTGGCAACGCCCTCGATCGCCTCAAAACAGTGGGTCTATCGCCAATACGATCACCAAGTTCAAAACAACACCGTGATCATGCCCGGTGGAGCCGATGCCGCCGTCATCCGCATCCGCCCCCTTATATCCTCTGAAAACCTAGACAAAACTCAAAATATTTCCGACGGAAACGCTACGCGTTGGCAAAGCCAGTCCGAAGGACTTACAAAACTCAAAACTCAAAACTCAAAACTCAAAACTCAAAACTCTAACTCCTTCCCTGGAGTCGCCGCCACCGTCGATTGCAACGCCCGCCATGTTTACTTGCATCCCTACGAAGGAGCCAAAGCCGCCGTTGCCGAAGCCGCTCGAAACCTAAGTTGTGTGGGCGCAGAACCCTTGGCAGTCACCGATAATCTCAACTTTGGCAGTCCTGAAAACGCGATCGGCTACTGGCAACTATCAGAAGCCTGTCGGGGTTTGTCCGAAGCTTGCACTGCCTTTAGCACCCCAGTTACGGGCGGCAACGTCTCGCTTTATAACGAAACCCTTGATGCCAACGGCAAGCCCCAACCCATCTATCCAACGCCAGTGGTTGGCATGGTGGGGCTGATTCCCGACTTGACTAAAATTTGTGGGCAAGGTTGGCAGGCAGAAGGCGACTTGATCTATCTGCTGGGTGTGCCTTTAGACGCGGAGCCATCGCCCACAATGACGCTAGGAGGATCAGAGTATCTGGCAGCGGTTCAGGGGGTAATTGCCGGACAGCCGCCTGTCGTTCATTTTGAACTGGAATGCCGGGTGCAAACCGTTTGCCGAGCAGGAATTCGTCAAGGCTGGGTTCGGTCTGCTCACGATTCCGCAGAGGGTGGCGTTGCAGTAGCGATCGCGGAATCCTGCATTAGCGGCAACTTGGGCGCGACTCTCACTTTTCCCGATTCCCCATGCCGTCTAGATCACCTCTTGTTTGCAGAAGGTGGGGCGCGGATTATTGTGTCTGTGGCGCGATCGCATCAAGCTGAGTGGGAAACCTATCTGCAAACGCATCTAGAAAATGATTGGCAAAGGCTGGGAGGCGTGGATAGTCGAACTGCTGGTTTAAGGATTACGTTCGCAAATTCCGCGATTAAAGTAGAGATAGATACGCTTCGCGATCGCTGGCAGGGCGCGATCGAATCCTATTTAGTCGATTGATTCCACCTATTTCTTAAAAGCCGATTTAGAGTCAACCCTGTGCCTGTTACGATGGAAACAAGAGTTAATCAAAATTTAAATAACTTTTAAGCTATTTAATCGCCATTGCCGTTTATTTCCTGTATTTCCTGTTTTTTTCCCTCGCTAGCAATCCTTGGAGCAACACTGACGCATGTTACCCAATTCCCTTTCTCAAACGGGTGCTTCTGCTGCTGATTTTGATGATTTAGAGTCCCAGGTTACCTCGTGCGATCGCCCCGATAAACCCGAAGAAGCCTGTGGGGTGTTTGGGGTCTATGCACCGGGTGAAGATGTCGCTAAACTGGCTTATTTTGGACTGTATGCTCTCCAACATCGGGGTCAGGAGTCCGCAGGGATCGCCACTTTCCCCAAAGATCATCCCCCCTGTTTGCACAAGGAAATGGGCTTAGTATCCCAAGTGTTTAACGAAACGATTCTCAATACGTTGGTGGGAGAGTTAGCAGTGGGGCATACTCGCTACTCCACCACAGGAACGAGTCGCGCCGTCAACGCCCAGCCAGCTTTGGTTCCTACCCGGCTAGGACATTTGGCGTTGGCACACAATGGCAACTTGGTAAATACGCCAATTCTGCGGGAAGAATTGCTGCGAAATCATCACAATTTAGTGACTAGCACGGATTCGGAACTAATTGCCTTCGCGATCGCAGAAGCAGTCGATAGCGGCAAAACTTGGTTAGAAGCAGGTATTCACGCATTTAATCGGTGTCAAGGTGCTTTTAGCTTAGTGATTGGCACCCCCGACGGCATCATCGGTGCCCGTGATCCCAATGGAATTCGCCCTCTAGTCATAGGCGCTCTGCCGAAAGCGAATTCTAGCGATCCAACTCGATATGCTCTCGCCTCTGAAACCTGCGGGTTGGATATTATTGGAGCCGAGTATTTGCGAGACGTAGAACCCGGTGAGATGGTTTGGATTACCAATGAAGGCATGACCTCTTACCATTGGGTGCCCCAACCTCAACCAAAGCTTTGCATTTTCGAGATGATTTACTTTGCGCGCCCCGACAGCGTCATGCAAAACGAAAGCCTTTATACCTACCGGATGCGAATTGGGCGGAGACTAGCCCTAGAGTCCCCTGCTGACGCGGATCTAGTCATTGCTGTACCTGATTCTGGCATTCCAGCAGCGATCGGGTTTTCCCAAGCGTCGGGGATTCCCTATGCGGAAGGATTAATCAAAAATCGGTATGTCGGGCGCACATTTATTCAACCGACCCAAAGTATGCGGGAAGCTGGCATTCGCATGAAGTTAAATCCCCTGCGAGATGTGCTTCAAGGAAAACGCATTTTGCTAGTCGATGATTCCATTGTGCGGGGAACTACAAGCCGCAAGATTGTCAAAGCGCTTCGAGATGCCGGCGCAACCGAGGTTCACATGCGTATTTCTTCTCCTCCCGTAACTCATCCTTGTTTTTATGGGATTGATACTGACAGTCAAGATCACCTGATTGCCGCAACTAAATCAGTAGAAGAAATTGCTGCTCAGATCGAGGTGGATTCCCTCAGTTATCTCAGTTGGGCAGGAATGCTAGAAGAAACCCGCGACGATCCCGCTAACTTCTGTTCAGCCTGTTTTACAGGGCAATATCCTGTTCCAGTCCCTGAACCGTTGAAGAGCGCCAAGCTGCTTTTGGAGAAAAATTTTCCCTCTTTGGAAGCGATCGCCTCTGCGTAAGGTCTATGTAAATGAGTCGCTCAAGAGTTACTTTAAAGGACGCAAAATCCTACTCGATGTTGGCAACTCGAAAACCCATTTGACACTCAAACTGCTTCGGGTTTTGGTGATTCATTGGATGGAGTGCCCGCCCACATCGAAGCTTTCCGCTTGACCATCGCGGTTCCCCACTTTCATTTGCCATTAAACAGGATTGACATACCTGCTTTGGAGAAATTAGCTGATTATCCATCAGGATGACAAGCACCTTGACCTCCAACAACGTCGTGGTTCTCTACTTTTATTTTAGGGTAAGCCTTTGAGGTTGATGTGTCATAGATTACAGAGCTTAATGCATTAAAACGATCTACTTGCGGAGGGTCTGCAATTTGCTTAGGTTAGCCAAGAAGGGAAAATAGACTGTATGATAAATCTCTCTGTAAGCTCTTCAAGCAACCTGTTTCTGTGCTGTTCCGAGCCAAGCTATGACCTGAGATTCTTTTGAGCGAATGTTGTTGTTTTGAAATTTTTGCTTGGGGGTTTGTGTGACTAACAATAATTTAGATTTTCTTGCCAAAGCTGATCCAGCGATCGCTGCCATCATTGACCGCGAACTCAATCGCCAGCGCGATCATTTAGAAATGATTGCCAGCGAAAACTTTACCTCAGCAGCCGTGATGGCGGCTCAAGGATCTGTTTTAACCAATAAATACGCTGAAGGACTGCCCGGTAAGCGCTACTACGGCGGCTGTGAGTTTGTGGATGAAGCAGAACAGTTGGCGATCGATCGCGCGAAACAACTGTTTAGTGCCGCTCATGCCAATGTTCAGCCTCACTCCGGTGCCCAAGCAAACTTTGCGGTATTCCTCAGCTTGCTGCAACCCGGCGACACCATCATGGGCATGGATTTGTCCCACGGTGGACATTTAACCCACGGTTCGCCCGTGAATGTGTCCGGCAAATGGTTTAAGGTGCAGCACTATGGAGTGAGCGCCGAAACCGAGCAGTTAGACTACGACCAAATTCGCGATCTCGCCTTAAAGCATCGTCCAAAACTGTTGATTTGCGGCTATTCAGCCTATCCACGAGTCATCCACTTTGACAAGTTTCGGGCGATCGCCGACGAAATCGGAGCCTATCTCCTCGCAGATGTTGCCCATATCGCCGGGTTGATTGCCAGTGGACATCATCCTAGCCCCCTTCCTCACTGTGATGTCGTCACCACCACTACCCACAAAACTCTGCGGGGTCCACGCGGAGGCTTGATCCTGACCCGTGATGCTGAATTAGGTAAAAAGCTGGATAAGGCAGTGTTCCCTGGCTCTCAAGGCGGTCCCCTAGAACATGTGATTGCTGCAAAAGCGATCGCCTTTGGCGAAGCGCTCAAGCCAGAATTCACCACCTATTCGGGACAGGTGATTGAAAATGCGCGAGTGTTGGCAAATCAACTTCAGGCGCGTGGATTGAAAACGGTTTCGGGCGGCACCGACAATCATCTGATGCTGGTTGATCTGCGCTCCATTGGCATGACAGGCAAACTGGCGGATCAGTTGGTTAGCGGTGTTAACATTACTGCCAACAAAAATACAGTTCCGTTTGACCCAGAATCGCCTTTTGTCACGAGCGGCTTGCGGTTAGGGTCACCTGCCATGACTACACGCGGCATGGGCGCACCTGAATTTGTTGAAATCGGCAATATTATCAGCGATCGCCTACTAAATCCAGAGGACGATCAAGTAGCGCAAACTTGCCGCGATCGCGTGGCAAATCTCTGCGATCGCTTTCCTCTCTATCCTCATCTGCAAAGACCCGTTCCTGCTTTGGTTTAAGCGATCGCAAAGCCGTAAGTCATACTGCTATTGCCTCTTTGTTTGGCACAGATACTCACCCTAGGTGACTCTGTGCCAATTGAATTGACTAATCTGTCTCCTGATAATTCATAAAAAATTTAAACCTATCCCGAAAGCCACTTAAAAACGTCTACTGAACCGGGTTACCAACCTTCTGACTCAGAAAAATATAGAAGAAGATAGATTTATTGACAATTCTTTGCTGACTATTCACTGAAATGCAGTAGACTCTTCCTGTCAGTTGTCCTCAGCATGCATCTCAGATGACTCATTATTGGTATCACCTAGCTGCCTTTATTGTTTCTGCCTTAGTTGTCCTCTGGAGTACGCCTTTGATCAAGAAATTTGGTCTAAAGCGCGGCTTAGTTGATAAACCCGGTGGACGCAAAATTCATAGTCGTCCGATGGTGCGCTTAGGAGGGGTCGCCATTTTTGCTGGCACGCTAGCCGCCCTACTGCTTGTTTGGTGGACAGGTGGGTTTGGAATTTTGTCCCCGCAAAAAGAATATGAAGTGTGGGGAGTCACTTTAGGAGCAGTCGCTTTCTTCCTGATTGGCTTAGCCGATGATCTCCTAACGCTGCCCGCAATCAGTCGATTGGTGATGCAATTAAGCGTAGCCGCGATCGTCTGGCAAGCAGGAGTACAAATTGAGTTTTTAACCGTTCCTTTTGCAGGATTAGTGGCACTGCCAGATTTCATTAGCCTGCCAATTACCGTGATCTGGTTAGTAGGAATGGCAAATGCAGTCAATATGATCGATGGCTTAGATGGCTTAGCCGCTGGCGTTTCGGGAATTGCAGCGGTAGTCATGCTGATAGTAACTCTGTTCATGAATCAACCCGCCGCCGCATTAATTGCTGCTGCGTTAGCAGGAGGCGCTCTCGGCTTTTTGCGCTACAACTTCAACCCAGCGCAAATTTTCATGGGTGATGGTGGAGCCTACTTTATGGGCTTTACCTTGGCGGGAGTGGGAATTATTGGGCTGGTAAAAGCCGTGACAACCGTTGCCGTATTGCTGCCCTATCTAATTCTAGCCGTGCCCATTTTAGATATTTTTACCGTTGTGGTCGATCGCATTCGTCGAGGTAAATCTCCCTTTGCCGCAGATAAACGCCATTTGCACCATCGCCTATTACAAGCAGGACTGTCGCAGCGGCTAGCGGTACTATTCATCTACTCATTGACCC
The DNA here is from genome assembly GCF_040830845.1 of Sivoneniella epilithica UHCC 1019. Lineage (NCBI taxonomy): Bacteria > Bacillati > Cyanobacteriota > Cyanophyceae > Leptolyngbyales > Leptolyngbyaceae > Sivoneniella > Sivoneniella epilithica. The sequence continues at coordinate 32,699 of NZ_JBFPDP010000020.1, read as the reverse complement.
TGTGGGCTGGAACCTTGGCACTTGCTCTTTCTAATATGCCCAGCGGTTGGGGCTATGCGATAGGAGCAACTGTTTTGCTGAGCTTTACGAGTTGGCAAGTATGGAAAACAGCAAAGCAATCCTGAGTTTTAGTTGCTTTGCTAACCGTAACCTGTTACCTATACCTGATTACTGCCCTATGGCTCCTGTTGCTGAACTTATTTGTGTTGGAACCGAACTATTGCTCGGCGATATTCTGAATAGCAATGCTCAGTTTTTAGCAAAAGAGTTGGCGAAGTTAGGAATTGCCCATTACTATCAATCCGTGGTTGGTGACAATCCAGACCGGATTCAGCAAGTGGTAAGAACAGCGTGCGATCGCGCCAGTTTGCTGATTTTCACAGGCGGGTTGGGACCGACTCCCGATGATTTGACTCATGCGACTCTAGCAGATTGCTTTGGAGTGCCCCTAGTTGAGCATCCAGAAATTTTGGCAGATATTGCCCAAAAGTTTGCTCAAAGGGGGCGAACCATGACCCCCAATAATCATAAGCAAGCTCTGCTGCCTCAAGGCGCACAGGTGCTAACAAACTCTGGTGGCAGCGCGCCGGGAATCATCTGGCAACCGCGCCCAAACGTCACAATCCTCACCTTTCCAGGCGTTCCCACAGAAGTAAAGTACATGTGGCAAGAGGTAGCAATTCCCTATCTCAAAAGTCAAGGCTGGGCACAAAATACGGTTTACAGTCGGGTTCTAAGATTTTGGGGCATTTCTGAATCTTCGCTCGCCGATAAAGTGGGAAATTGGTTTGATTCCATCAATCCTACTGTTGCGCCCTATGCCAATCTGGGGGAAGTGAAGCTGCGAATTTCTGCGTTTGCGGACTCAGAAGCGAGTGCCCAACAAATGATTGCTCCAGTAGAAGCAACACTGCGGCAAGTCGGCGGCATTGATTGTTATGGAGCGGATGAGGATACCTTAGCGATCGCAGTAGGTCGCTTGCTGCAAAAAACAGGCTCTACCTTATCTGTAGCAGAATCTTGCACGGGCGGGAGTTTAGGAGGAATGCTGACAGCCGTATCAGGCAGTTCGGCTTATTTTTGGGGCGGTATTATTTCTTATGACAACTCTGTCAAAACAGGGCTTTTGGGCGTTGATCCACACGTCTTAGCCACTCACGGAGCCGTTAGCCACGAGGTCGCCAAGCAAATGGCAGCAGGAGTGCGCGATCGCCTGAATACAACCTGGGGACTGAGCATTACAGGCATTGCGGGACCCACAGGCGACACCGATGATAAACCAGTGGGGTTGGTGTATATCGGTCTAGCAGGGCGCGATCGCGTGGAAAGTTTTGAGCATCGCTTCGGCGCATTAAGAGGAAGAGACTGGGTTCGGCATCTAAGCTGCTGTACGGCTCTAGACCACCTAAGAAGGCGATTGCTCAAAGCAGAAATGTGACCAAAACAAGATTAGGTTTTGGATGTCAGATTCTAGAGGTTTCTTAATGCAAGCAAAGTCATACTGCTCTGAATAATTGGGCATAATGATAAAGTCCCGGCATTCATCGCTTAAAAACTGCTTAAAAATTTGTATATATACTCAAAACCCGTAGTTCTCGTTAGCTAAATTGGGTACAATCTAGATATGTAATTTTGTAAGCTCAAGCTTTACAGAAACGCAATAAGCGCCTGTAGCAAGAGCCGCACTGTCACAAGGAGCTATCTATTCAATGGATTACCTGGAAAAGGTGTTGGAGAAGCTTAAAGAATGGGCACGCAAACTGATTGAAGCCTTGTTGGGTCCAGAGCCTCAGCCAGAAGCCGAGCCGATTCCGATTCCCGTTAACGATCGCCGTTAGTGCTTTACTGCTTTCGTTACTGGATGCTTGCAACTTGACTAGCGTTTTGCTTCTAAACGGTCCAAACCTAAACCTCTTGGGTAAACGTGAGCCTGGAGTTTATGGTTCTATTACGCTGGATGAAATTAATGCCCTGCTTAAACATGAAGCAAGCTTACTCAATGTAAAAGTATATTGTCAGCAGTCTAACCATGAAGGGGTTTTAGTCGATGCTATCCACGCTACAGTTGATACGCATCAAGGGCTGCTAATTAATGCTGGCGCTTACACCCATACCAGTATTGCTCTGAGAGACGCGATCGCTGCCGTTAAAATTCCAACCGTTGAAGTGCATCTCAGTAATATTTATAGCCGCGAAACGTTTCGTCATCATTCTTACATTGCACCCATCGCGATCGGGCAAATTAGCGGTTTTGGCGCTGAAAGTTATCGGCTAGGTCTTCATGCTTTAGTCCACTATCTTCGACGCTAGCTTTTATTTTAATCGAGAAAAATCTTAGAGATTCAGCAGGCATCACGCTTCAAAGATGTCATTTTTACAGTAAATATGGTTGAATCGGGCGACACTATACTCATAAACCTGATTCAATGGCTAACTATTGATGGAATCCTCTGTATTTCTTGCCGTAAATGGTACATTGATGCGTGGGCTAGAACTGAATGGAAACTTGCAAAAAATTGGAGCTAAATTTCTGCGAGAAGCTCTAACCGAGCCGACCTACCGCCTCTGGTCAATTGGCGATCGCCATCCCGCCATGCAGCGAGTTGAAACCAATGGGGGAGCGATCGCGGTAGAAGTGTGGGCAGTTCCAACAAGTGTCATGAGTACGTTGCTTCAGCTTGAGCCGCCAGGACTTTGTATTGGAAAAGTGCGCTTGGCAGATGGAGAAGAGGTTCTAGGAGTTCTAGGAGAATCAATCTTGTGCGCGGGACAGCGAGAAATCACTGCTTGGGGAGGATGGAGAGCTTACACGGCTGAACTGGCAAACCAAGTTCAACAGGTGAATTAGCAACAAGCCACGAATGAGGATTAAAAGCAATGAGTGAACTAGAACGAGATTTATCAGCCTTTGTAGACCAGGCAGCCCTACTCATAGATCTGCCAATTCCAGCAGACTATCGCCAAGGAGTGATCGCCAACTTTGAGCGGATCGCCGCGATCGCTCAGCTTGTCATAGAATTTCCCCTGCCAGACGATATCGAACTTGCTCCTATTTTTGAACCTTAATCCCCAGCCTCTACCTATGTCCCAAGCTTTTCCTGATGCGACTGCTATTGCTGGCAGTGTGCGAAATCGCGACGTTTCTGCGACTTCAGTCGTATCTAGTGCCCTCGCCCGAATTGAGAAACACAATCCCCTACTCAACTGCTTTACAACCGTTTTGGCAGAGAAAGCAATCCAGGATGCCGAAGCTGTAGATATAGCGATCGCGGCTGGAAACGATCCTGGCGTTCTAGCAGGCGTACCCTTTGGAGTCAAAGATTTATTCGATGTGGCAGGCATTCCAACCCTGGCAGGCTCCAAGATCAATGCTGAGAATGCGATCGCCACCCAAGATGCCACCTTAATAGCGCGCCTCAAACAGGCAGGTGCCATTTTGGTCGGTGCCCAAACCATGGATGAATACGCCTATGGATTTGTCACAGAAAACAGCCACTATGGAGCCAGCCGCAACCCGCATAACCCAGATCATATGACAGGCGGGTCATCGGGAGGCTCAGCTTCAGCCGTAGCAGGCGGCTTAGTTCCCCTTTCCCTTGGCTCGGATACCAACGGCTCTATTCGGGTGCCCTCGTCTTTTTGCGGCATTTTCGGACTCAAACCCACCTATGGGCGGCTGTCTCGCGCTCATACTTATCCTTTTGTGGACAGCTTGGATCATCTGGGTCCCTTTGCTCGCTCGGTGCGCGATCTAGCCTTAGTGTTTGATTTACTGCAAGGTGCAGATCCCGCCGATCCAGTTTGCACTGGGAGATCGCCCCAACCCTGCTTACCAGAACTCACGAAAGGACTGGAGGGGCTGCGGATTGCGGTAGCTGATGATTATTTTTTAAAGGGTGCTGAACCCGAAGTGCTAACAGCGTTAGAAACGGTGGCAAAAGCGCTGGGCACCAATCAACAAATCACCATTCCAGAGGCACATCGGGCACGGGCAGCAGCGTTTGTCATCACGGCTTGTGAAGGTAGCAACTTACATCTAGAAGATTTGCGCCAACGTCCGCAAGATTTTGATTTTGCGACTCGCGATCGCTTTTTGGCAGGCGCACTGATTCCCGCCACCTGGTACTTACAAGCGCAAAAATTTCGCCGCTGGTATCGCGATCGCGTTCGAGAATTATTTTCCCAAGTTGATATTATTCTGGCTCCCGCCACACCCTGTCCTGCACCCTTAATTGGACAGACAACCCTAATGCTCGACGGGCAAGAGGTTCTGCTACGTCCCAATGTAGGACTATATACTCAGCCCCTTTCTTTGATTGGATTGCCAATTGTTGTAGTACCTGTTCAGCGTCCAGGGCAACTTCCCCTAGGATTTCAGGTGATTGCCGCTCCTCATAATGAGGCTCTTGTACTGCGAGTTGCAGCCTATCTAGAAACTCAGGGGATTGTCTCGGCTCCCGTCCCTTAGTTTTTTATGTAATTGGAAAGCCAGAAATCAGTTGATCAATTGATCAATTTCTACCATCAGTTGCATGGTTTCTTTAAGGGCATCCACAACCTTTTGATAGTGCAACACATCATCAAAGGATAAAGTACGCTTGGCTTTCTTGCGATCTTTCAGCCATTTATCCAAAACCTGATAGCCACTAACTTTAAAATACTCACACTTCGGGGGCAATACCTTCAAAATAAACCTTGGACTTTGTGAGTGATGCAGCATTGTTGAGTATTGGGCAAGTTGTTTTGTAAGGCTTTGGGCAGTCCTAATGAGTCATCACTGACAACTAGCCTAATTCTCTCCGCCAATCGCTGCTCTCTGTTCCTGATTCTTCAATCGGCTGAACCATAAACCGACGGCGTTCATGACCTTTAAGTCGCACATCACGTGTCACAAGCGGTGGGCAAAAGCCGCAGGGCGATCGCGCTAACTGTGGCATGATGGCTGAATCAAATCTGCTATCAAATAGTTCAGTTTAGTTAGCCACGGGTATTCATGAACGCCGTTCAACCACTTCTGAAGATTTTACGCAGCCGTAAAATGGCGGCATTACTGCTGTTAGGGTTTGCCTCTGGTTTGCCCTTGTTTTTAACTAGTCGAACTCTGCAAGCCTGGATGAAAGATTCCCAGGTTGATTTAGGAATCATTGGCTGGTTTAGCTTGATTGGCTTGCCCTATACCCTCAAGTTTCTTTGGGCACCCTTTCTAGATCGGTTTGTCCCTCCTTTTTTGGGACGACGACGCGGTTGGCTATTGATTACTCAGGTTGGGCTATTGATGGCGATCGCCACCATGTCGCTTCAGCAACCGAAGGAAGCGCTACAACTGCTGGCAATTAACGCTTTAGTGATTGCATTTCTGAGCGCAACTCAAGATATTGCTAGCGATGCTTACCGCACGGATGTATTAAAGCCATCTGAACTGGGACTTGGAGCCTCTACTTGGGTCTTGGGTTATCGAGTCGCCATTTTAGTCTCCGGTTCTCTGGCGCTAATTCTGGCAGATTATATTTCCTGGCAACTGGTTTATTTGCTCCTTGCAGGGCTGATGATGATTGGTATCCTGGCAACGCTATGGGCACCGGAACCCAGCGATCGCGTTTCTGCTCCCCAAACGCTGCAAGATGCTATTTATCTTCCCTTTAAAGAATTTTTTAGTCGATCTGGTGTTAAAGCCGCCATCTTAGTGCTTTTATTTGTCTTGTTTTTCAAGTTGGGCGATGCTTTAGTCGGCAACATGGCAATTCCATTCCTCCTGGATATTGGCTATAGCAAAACTGCGATCGGCGCACTTCAAGGAACGTTCGGCTTTCTGGCAACCACCCTTGGAGTCGTGGGAGGGGGTATTTTGCTCACTCGAATCGGCATCAACCGCGCACTATGGATATTTGGCGGCTTACAAGCCCTCAGCAACCTAGGATATTTCTCCCTGACCCTTTTGCCTCAAGGCACCCAGTGGTTATTAGTTGCCATCACTCTAGAAAACTTTTGTGCCGGACTCGTAACAGCGGCTTTTGTTGCCTATCTCATGAGCCAATGCAATCATGCTTTTACCGCCACTCAATATGCGCTGCTCTCTAGCCTCATGGCATCTAGCAATATTATTCTGGCGGCTCCGGCAGGTGATTTAGCAAAAGTAACTGGCTGGTCAGTCTTTTTCTTACTCACCTTGCTGGCATCACTTCCAGGGTTGCTCCTATTGCCATTTGTTGCTCCCTGGAATGCGGTTATGCCAACTCAAATTCCAATGAATGATTGAAGATCTATCTTGAGAATGATTTGTTGTTTTTTGGTAGCAAAGCTTAAGAAAAGTGCTGGAAAACCTGCAAATTTATTCGTAGGCAAGAAGGGTATTGCGGTAGGATGAGGTGAGTAAGCTTTACAAATCTTGAGTGAAGTCTCAGAAAGGCTTTTACTTCTTAAGAAAAAATTATATTGTAATTCCCATGGCGATTTTCCGGCAGTATGTGGCTCCCTTGTTGATTGTCTTTGTCTTTTTGTTTGCCTTAGTAGCGGTTAGTTCTCGTATCTTTATGCCGATGGATATGGCGGCTCCAGCCCCTGTTGAGCTAACGTCTCCTCAAGCTCAAAATTCAGCATTATACAAACCCACTAATTCTTACAAGCCGACAAATCTCCCCCCATCGTTGTCTGCTTTGATTACAGGGCTGACGGATGAATCCACTTGATTGGGCTATTGCCTTGTAGGTTTACACAGTGAGCGCTCTGTCATCGATCGCCACTTTTCCCCCTGATTACCAGCTTTTCCAAGGTTCTGGTTTGCATCGAGCTTTGCTGGTAAAGTTCATGCAGCGTACCTATGCTGAAATTGATTCTATCGGTGCTTACTCTCATCTTGCAGCAACAGTAGATCAGTATTTTTCTCAGGAAACGCCGCTTTGGTGGGTGAAATCAAACCGCGATCGCAACCATAATCGCGATGATGAGTTGCAAGATTCCCTAAATCCTCCCATTGCTTGTCTTTGGGTTGGTACGGCAATCGATCAAGTGAGCGGCGATCGCCATGCCCATATTTTTTTACTGTATGTCGCGCCTGCCCATCGTCGTCAAGGCATTGGTACGGCTCTGATGCATCATGCCGAACAGTGGGCAATCGCACGGGGCGATCGCAAAATTGGGCTTCAGGTCTTCCAATCCAATCAACCCGCGATTCTCCTCTACAACCGCTTAGGATATGAAGTTCAATCTCTGGGAATGGTTAAGTCCCTAAGTCCTAGTGGAGCGGCAAGAGACAGTAAAACATTGCTTCACTAATGTGCTTCATGAATGATTTAATTGCTATCTCAAATAATCTTCTACCTCAAGGCATCCCTAATATCATCCAGGGTTTTGACAGTGAGAACTTGGGGGGGAGTTGAGTCAGGTGGATAGAGAAGATCAACTTGAACCAAACGGCGATCGCCACTTGGTAAATTTAGCGTCAACAATGGTTCTCCGGCTTCCCCTCGTTGCTGGGTGATGTGAATAAAGCGAGTTTGGGTGACTCCCGCATCATCGTTATAACGCAACCGTACTGTCCCCCGAAAAAAGACTCGGTTTTCAGGTGGCTGATAAAATAACAACCCTCCTTTCCTTTTGTCGTCTTTTAAGGGAGTTTGAATCGCCAACGTCACAGTTTGCCGCTGCTTTGTGGGATTGTAGAGCGGCATCGTTAAACTATATTGAATTCCATAATTGCCATGCGCTTGATAAGCCGTATCAGGATAACGCGCCAATAGCTTAGCACTCTGAATTTGCCCTGTACCCAGAGTACCCCGATAGAGAGTACTTAGACCGTAGGAGAATGCCCGTCCTTTCTTGGGAATTGTTAAGCGATCGCCCTTTGGTGAATCTGTGACCATTGAGAGCCATTGAGAACCAATCGCCACCCCAGACACGCGCCCATAAAAAACCTTAACGACATTCACATTAGGCGGCGTAGGCGGCACATCACGCGGTCCCGCCAGTCCCCCTTTCACAACCAACGTCTGCCACTCTTCTAGCGTGGGGCTGCGTTCTCGTCCATCTTCAGTCAAAGGGGCAAACATCGCCAAACTCGCCCCATACACGGAACCATTACTTTTCAATCGCATTAGGGTCGTTCGCCCATTTGACCCCGGAGAGCCACTCACCGGAATCGGCAAGTTCATTAATAAATGATTTTCACCCGGTCGAATCACTATCATTCGCGGAAAAGATCCTTGGCGGCGACCTCGCAGTAAATCATTCATCACTCGGCTACCCGGTCCGGCATAGACGGTTCCTAGCGGGTCTTCTACATAGGCAGGTAGCTGAATGAAAGAAGCATCTGGACGAGTGAGATAGCTAGCTCCCTGTAAGATTTCGATCGCAACGGGTTTAGAGGTCGGGTTATTTAAAATAATGGCTTGAAACAGCGTTCGTGGCGTACCACTTCGAGATCTAGCAATATGGTGAGCAAAAATATCAAACCGCCCTTGAAAAGCATAATTCAAATGAGCGTTAGGAAAATCTTTGCCCACGGGTGGAAACGTAGAGGTAAGGATTCCATCGGTTTGCACCACTTCTGGACTATTGCTATTCAGAACAGGTACAGTATCCAACTGTCCAGGCAGGGGGCGAATTTCTTGGGGCTGAAAAATTTCCTGCGTTTGAAGAGTAGGCTGAGCAGGGAGAGATTCTTTCGGTAAAACTAATTCTTGTGGCGTACCCCGAAATGGCTGGGTTGGTATCAGAAATGGCGGAGGAGACACTTGCGCAAGAGTGACGAAAGGGAAAAAAGGCATGAGTGAATTTAGGAATTCCTTGGGTTGAGAGTGGCAGTGGATTGGTTAAATAGTCGTGATACCTAGTTAATTCAGGGTGTTGACAAATTTCCAATCTTGAAAAACATTCTTGAAAAAGAAAGATCAGGTTATTAGAAAAAATAGTAAGTAAAAAATGCCCCGGCTGAAATCATAAATCGAGGTTGCCCCTCTAGATCAATCATCTTATAGTCTTGTTTTGTATGACAAAAACCTTGCAGTTTATTAAATTTCCCCTTGTTAGTTTTACTGTACTTTCTTTAAGCTGTCGAGTACATAAAGCTTCGACCCTACTATCGTTCAATTTCTTTAAACTTTTTCGCTTTAGTGCATTTATTGCTCGTTTTTCGTTTTCCAACTTTCTCCTTGGCTTTACTTCAAACTTTAGATAGTTGTCAATACTTTTTACGAAATGCACTATACGAAATGCACTATCTAAACTGAAGATCTCTCCTAGCTACAGATTTATGCGACAACCTCCTCATTCGTCTACTTCCGGCAAAAACAACCTCTCTAGTGTGCCCACTTTTTCGACGATCGCATCAAATAATCGTCTACCCCAACCTCAGGTAATGATGCTAATCGGCGCGATCGCGATCGCCAGCTTTTCTATTCTTGGTGCTGCACCATCCGTTTTAGCCAACGCTCCCACCCTGCTTGCACTAAGCTACTGCGAAGGAAAACTGCGGGATGAATTGCTACAAGCAAAAGGAACCTGTACGTTTCCAAGTGGCAATCGCTATGAAGGCGAACTGAAAAATAGTCAGCGCCACGGAAAAGGCGTTTTCAGATTTGCGGATGGCACTCGCTGTGAGGGAGAATTTCGGAATGATTTACTGCATGGCAAGGGCGTATGCGTTTTTCCAGGAGGAAATCGCTACGAGGGAGAGTTTCAAAAAGGCATTCGAGCAGGGCAAGGACAATTCTTTTTTGCAAACGGGGCACGCTGCCAAGGAAATTTTCGAGGAGATATGTTGAATGGGGTAGGAGTTTGTACTTATCCGAGCGGCAATCGGTATGAAGGTAATTTTCAAAATAGTAAGAAACAAGGAAGAGGGCTGTTAGTGCTGGCAGATGGCACTCGCTGCGAGGGAGAGTTTCAAACTGATCTACTGAACAGTTTTGCAGTATGCCGCTTTTCGAGTGGAACGCGCTATGAAGGAGAATTTCGCATGGGGCGGCAAAGTGGAAAAGGAGTTTATACGCTGGCAACTGGCGCACGGCTTGAGGGCGTTTGGAAAAATGGCAAGTTTATTGAAACAAAAAGTAAGCTAAACAAGATTTAACGACGTTGCTGTCTGTACCTTAAGTACAGGGTTTGGGGTTCAGAATTTAAGCAATGAGTATTTTTAAGACTGGTTCAAAGCTTAATTTTTGTGGATCAGTTTATTAGTGTGAGTATTTTTATAGTAGGGATTGATTCAGTGTAATTCAGTAGAATTAGGTAGATTTTTTGCGTTTCGTTAAGCTAAATCCTGAATTTATTGATCTTTGTAAGGATTGCTATCTGTCTTACAGCATAGTCCTTTAGACTGAATCTCACTTCAAAACGTCCTCTTTAAAAACGGCTTGAGTAAGATTATGTTTGAACTTTCTTTGCACGAATTGTTGGTTATTTTTTCGTCTTTTGCTTGTGTTGCTGGAATTAGTCTCTTAGTCAGCGATCGCAACAGCACAAAAGATGATGTGGAAGCAGCCGACCACATGCTGATGCTGATGACGTTTTCTTACTGGTTGGTTTATTGCGGAGCCGTGGGCTTACAAAAGATACTATTGCCAGAGTGGGAAACTGCCATACTTAGCGTTAAGTTAACGAGCGTCATTGCGTTTTTGCTGACCGCTAGCTGCATCCTTAGTTTGCCGCTCAATCGGGTCGCAGATCGGCAAGCCGAATAAATAATTGCTTTACCGAGCTAGAATTGCTGCGATCGCGGCTTCTAGCTCGGCTTGATCTAGGGTCGCAATCACAAACACTTCTTGAACAGTTTTCCCTTTTCTAGCGATCAGCTTGAAGCCGCCTCGAATTGGAACGGATACTTTTAGCGTCATTTTTGGGGTATGAGATCGCACCGGACCAATCACCCCTGGAGTAATCGTTTGAACTCCCACTTCTTGAGTCAGACGATCCAAAATGGCAATGAGTCCTGGAATGTGGGTGGAATGGTTAAGAACGAGTCTTCCAGTAGGACTTGCCATAGTAGTATCCTGCGGTGTTTGGCTTGATTCTGCAAAATCTAATCACTAAAACCAATCATGCCGCTTCTAGAGGAGCCATGGTTAAGTTTTCTCGCCCCAGTTGCATATGATAAAGCTCAGCTTGCTCCTGCGGACCGACCCAAACGATCGCTTGCCCTTCGTGATGCACTTGGTTGGTTAAATCCCAGGCATAGTCGGGAGTCATACCAGGAATATATTTCAGCAAGCAACTAGATACATGCTCGAAGGTGTTGAAATCATCGTTTAATACAATGACTTTAAAGTTGGGATAAGGGTCGCGCGTCGTTTGACCAGACTTTACTGGAGCAAGAGTTGGCGATGACGTAAGAGTGGGTGCTTTCGTCAAGGTTCGTATTGCAAACGCGCAATCACGAGAAAATCTCATACAGGTTCAGAAGCTTTAGCGGTTACTCCTAGGGTATCAGTATCAGGCTAGGGCGATCGCCTTTCCAAGTTGACTTTTCCAGTTGACCAAGGATTATTGCGATCGCACCCAGCGAACAACGCCAGCAACTGCCGCCAAAATTAGCAGCACGGGAGTGAGCCAATCGCCCCACCGAACATACCCAGTTTGAGTTTGGCGACGATAAATAGTTTGAACGTGGATGTCGTAAGTTTGGGGCTGTGATCGCCAGACAATTCGCCCATGGGGATCAATCACGCCGGAGTAGCCTGTGTTTGTCGCTCGCACCGCCCAGCGATCGATTTCAATTGCCCGCATCAAGTCTTGGGCTTGATGCTGTGCCATTAGCACCTCACTATAGGGATCAAGATTAGACGCGGTAAGAATGAACTGTCCGCCTCGCGCTGCTTGCCTCCGAAATATTTCAGGAAAGGCAGAATCGTAGCAAATACTGGCGATCGCCAGACCAAACGGAGTATCTAAACGCTGATTCAATCCGCCAGGTAAGCCATTTTCTGCAACCGTCGTGAGCTTGCTAACCAGTCCCCCCAGCAGTTCTTGGAAGGGAATATATTCGCCTAGGGGCACGAGTTTCACCTTGTCATAGCGGCTGATTGCGTCACCTTGAGCATTGAGTGTCAGTAAACTGCGAGCAACGCCACCCTTTTGAGCCGTAAACGTCCCCAACCAGGTCACTTTCTGTTTGTCTAACACGGATTGATAAAACAGACTGTTGATCCGACTGCGATCGTTCCACAAAAATGGGAGCGCTCCTTCCGGGGTTAATACCGCTTCTGCGCCCTGTTCTACCAAAGTTGTGTAGCCTTTGGCATATCCTGTTTCTGCCCGTTGCAACCCTTCCGGGAACAGCTTAATTCGAGTGGGCACATTGCCTTGAATAAGCCCTACTTTCAGAGCCGAGGTTGCCAGATCGTTTAACGGCTGACGATAGAGCCAGTAGCCAAGTAGATGACCGATAACGAATAGTAAAACTGCGATCGCGACCAAAAAGTAAGGCTGTTTATCTTTTGCTTTTGCTTGCCAACTGATCCAAGCTTCTGCAATTAATCCATTCACAGCAGCGATCGCCGCCGTTACCGTCATTGCGCCCGATAGCTGTCCCAAATGTAAAATGGCTAGGTTGCCCGGACTTTGGGTGTAAGAAATGGATGTCCACGCGAGGGGAGTTAGGTTGCACAAAGTTTCTACTCCACACCAAAGCGCCGTTCCTAGGAGAACCCGAAATAGACTGAACGCAACTCCACTATTGCCTATCTTGGTTCGACTGCCGCTCGCGGCAGAAGTCCAACTCCTCACCCCTAATCTCATGCCCCCCTGCCAAATGGCTACAAGTGCCGCACCCCAAAGTGTGATGAATGCCCAGCAAAAAAAGGTGATGGCGATGCTAGCAAGCCACGGAATTCCCAGCCACATCAGCGGATGTAAGCCTCTAATCTCAAAAAGCGCCGAACCGTGATACCCAATGCCCCAAGCGATCGCACAGACAGTTGGGGAGATCATTCGTCCACTTGCTTTATGGTTTTCGCCATTAACGATGACCCACAATGGCGCGATCGCAATCCACGCGAAACCCCACCAATTTAAGGGGGCAACTGCCAAACTCATGGCAACACCGCTGAAAAAAGCAATACTCAATGACTGCCAATCTGGGAGTTTCCAGGCTGGAAAATGGAATTGAAATCTAGCTGATCGATTTTGGAAATCTGTTTGAAAATTTGGCATAGAAACCACTATACCGAGCGATCGCTGAGTGCAAACTGACAAGTCAAAGCTTCACTATTGCGCTCCCCATCTCACGCATCGACTAAATTACTAAATCACGCGATGTACGACTTTCCTGCAACAACACAAAGACTGCCCTCACCCTAGCCCTCTCCCAGCGGGAGAGGGAACAAGAAATATCTGAAAGCCCTTCTCCTTGGGGAGAAGGGTTGGGATGAGGGCGAATTAGTTGCACATTAGGCTAAATCGAATAATACAAGGGAAACGCTTTGGCATCTTTGGGCTTCACAAAAATGCGCTGCTGAGGTTCTAGGTTCAGTTCATCAAAGCGATCGCGGGTTAAATGTGCCATGAGTACCTGCCCATCGTCCAAAATCAATTCCGCCTGAATTTCCCAGCCCAAATGAATGATCCGGTTAACCCTTGCCGCCACCGATGATTCCGTTTGCTGGGTTTCCACCAAAATATCTTGGGGTCGCAAAAAAACCTCTGGATGGGGCGACTCAAACCCATTTGCCTGAAAAATTCGGGAGGTACTAGGCAACACGTTCACTGGACCAATAAAGCTCATCACAAAGGCACTAGCGGGATGATCATAAATTTGTGCCGGCGACCCCACTTGCTCTACCTTGCCCTTATTCATGATCACAATTTCGTCTGCCACTTCCATCGCTTCCTCTTGGTCGTGAGTCACAAACACAGTGGTGACATGCACTTCATCGTGTAAGCGTCGCAGCCAAACGCGCAAATCTTTTCGCACTTTGGCATCTAACGCCCCAAACGGTTCATCCAACAGCAGCACATTCGGTTCCACCGCTAATGCTCTCGCCAGCGCCACCCGCTGCCGTTGTCCGCCCGATAGTTGAGACGGATAGCGATCGCCCAATCCATGCAGTTGCACCAGTTCTAACAATTCATCCACTCGCGCTTTTACCTGCTTAGGTGCAGTTTTTCGCAATTCCAACGCAAAAGCAATGTTTTTACGCACTGTTAAGTGTTTAAACAAGGCATAGTGCTGAAACACAAACCCAATATTGCGGTCTTGCACACTTCGATGGGTCGCATCTTCACCCGTGAGCCAAATCTTACCGCTATCAGGAGTTTCTAACCCTGAAATTAGACGTAGCAGCGTAGACTTTCCTGACCCGGAAGGACCTAACAATGCAATCAGAGTGCCGCTTTTAATCTCAAGACTGACCTGACTAACCGCTTGAAAGTTACCAAACTGTTTGGATACGTCCTCAACAATAATGCCCACGGAATGCGACCTCAAAATCAGAGTAAATGACTGTAAAAAAGAAATAGTTTTAGAGCGAAAACGCCGTTAGTAGGAAGACTATTCTTCTCTAACCCGCCTTAGAACTGTGTGCCTACTGCCCTGTCAAATCAAAACCCAGTTATTTGATAGGGTTTATGTAGTTTATACCATGAGTGGTTTTTCATGACTATTCATTAACTCCAGACATTTCAGAATTCTGTATAAACTAACTGAAATCATGCTTTAGAATAGAAAAGTTATGAAAAATCATCCCGTTTATTATGGCTCAACCGAAAAAGAAAACATCTAAGTCCAAGCGTGATAAGCGGCGGGCAACATGGAAGGGCAAGGCGAGATTGCAGGCACAACGTGCCCTATCACTTGGCAAGTCGATTTTGACTGGACGCGCTGAAGGGTTTATCTATCCCCAAGCAGAAGAAGAAGAGGAAGAAGCATAGAGCGCTTTCTAAAATGTTAGGAAAATTTTTCCAAAAACCAGATCCCTCCTTACAAGATCGAGTTCCACCAGGACAGCACTTAGCTAAGGGTTTTCCAGTTTTGACCTATGGGGATACTCCCCAGATAGGTTTTAAAGACTGGACGCTGAGAATATGTGGATTAGCACAGAAGGTCATCTTTACTTGGGATGACCTAATGGCAATGCCTCAAAGCGACTTTACTGCTGATTTTCACTGTGTTACCACTTGGTCAAAGCTTGATGTTGAATGGCGCGGTGTCAAGGTGGTAGATTTCATGAAACATGTTGAAGTAGATCCCAAAGCAGTTCATATCATGGAGCATTGCTATGGAGACTACACAACCAATATTTCAATGAATGACTTTCTGCGAGAAGAAAACTTTTTTGCTCATACGCTTTTTGGTGAGCCGCTTCCTGCTGAGCATGGTGGACCTTTACGGTTAGTGGTTCCTCATCTTTACGCTTGGAAAAGCGCTAAATGGCTTAATGGATTAGAGTTTCTCGCTCAAACGGAGCTAGGTTTTTGGGAACGAAATGGCTACCATCAACGGGGCGAACCTTGGGCAGAAGAACGATATAGCGGTTGAGAAGCAGGGCTAGTCGTTCGCCTCAAGTTTGCGTCAATTAATCTATTAATTGAATAACTGTTATTTGAATAATAGATAGGTAGATTTCCTTACAGGGATTCTTGATTAATAAGATGGAGTAGTTTACTACATGCTAGATTACATGCTAGAGAACGCTGGCAGAAAGTTGGTATAAATCCTGGAGATGATGCAAGCTAGTGATCCCTTGGACGCTAATTTAGATAAAGGGGCGATCGCTCAAGCCCTATTTTGCCAAACACTATCATCTAATCAGCTTCAGCAACTGCCTCTAGGAGCATTAGCCTATCTAGGAGACGCGGTGTATGAGCTTTATATTCGTCGCTACTATTTAAATCCACCCAAACGCATCCAAGCCTATCATCAACAAGTTGTCTCACAAGTGCGGGCTGAAACTCAAGCTCACTATTTAAATCAGTTGCTCCCCTTTTTGACTTCTACAGAATTAGATCTCTTAAAGCGTGGACGGAATGCAACAGCTAGCCGTCCTAAACGGATTGATCCAGAGACCTACCAGCGAGCAACCAGTTTGGAGACATTAATTGGCTATCTTTACCTTTCTGATTTGCACCGACTTATGGAGTTGCTAGGTCATTTGCAAATTGATTCGACGGCTATTTGCGAATAGCGATCGCCTCATTACTTGAAAAATTGTCCTTTATTAAAGGATGAGTACTTTTATCTTCTTGGATTAATCATCAAGTCTCCAGTCCTTATTTTTATTGTTAACGAGCCATGACCGACAAAAAGCGTAAACCTGAGCCTGTTCGACATTCCCGTACCGATTCTAGAAGTAGTAGTTCACCTAAACCCCAAGGGGCACGGCGAGATCGAGATCGTCCTGTGCGTGGAGATGCCGCTCTATCATCAAGAGACAAAAAGGTTCATAAAAAGCACGTTACAACGAGCAGACCTCGCCCAGTTTCCAAAACTGGTGATGAAGAATATCTTGCCGCTCCTAAATCCAAGCCAGAGCGGACATCCCAGGATCGTAGAAGCGCTCCCTCAGATTACACCTCTAGACCCAAGCGTGCGGCTAGAGACATTAAGGGATCTTACTCAGAGGGATCTTATTCAGAAGGATCTCGCTCAAACAGCAATGTTCCTAAACCTAAGCGAACTTCCAAAGATGCCAAAGGCTCACGGTCAGACTATCCCGCTAGACCTGAACGTGCTTCTCATGCAAGAAGCTCTCACTCGGAAGGTTATTCCTCTAGACCTGAACGAGTTTCTAGGGATGGGAGAAGCTCACGATCTGAAAGCTATTCACCTAGACCAAAGAAAGCCTCTAGAGACTTCAGAGATACACGATCCAATTCCGCAGAATCTGCTTCTGGAGAGTTTCAAGGAACTCGTTCCGCCGCATTTGTTCATCCTGCGCGAACTAGAGACCCGAAGCGATCGCGGGCAGAAACTTTTATTCCCCGTGGTAAACGGGAGTTTTCAGAAACTCAGGGTGATTCATCTACTACGCTTCAAGACGACTCTGCTGAGTTGATTTATGGTCGTCATCCAGTTTTGGCAGCCCTAGAAGCCGAGCGTAGCCTAAATCGCATCTGGATTATTCCCCGTTTACGCTACGATCATCGATTTCATACTTTATTGCAGCAGGCAAAAACTAACGGTGCGGTGATTGATGAGGTTGATCCCCGTCGCTTAGATCAAATGACTCAGGGTGCTAATCATCAAGGCGTTGTGGCGCAAGCTGCACCCTACGAGTATGTTGAACTAGCCACTTTGATTGAGCAAGCTAAAGCAAAGGTGGATCAACCTGTGCTAGTGGTTGCAGACGGCATCACTGATCCCCATAACTTGGGTGCCATTATCCGTTCAGCAGAAGCAATGGGCGCACAAGGCTTAATCATTCCCCAACGAAGAGCCGCCGGGATCACTGCAACCGTTGCAAAAGTGGCAGCCGGAGCGTTAGAAACTTTTCCAGTGGCACGGGTTGTCAATTTGAATCGCGCCCTAGAAGATTTGAAGGCAGCCGGATTTTGGATGTATGGACTCGAAATGGAAGGAAGTGAGCCAATTCACACGGTTGAGTTTACGGGAGCGATCGCCCTAGTGGTTGGGGCCGAAGGGGAAGGCTTAAGTATGCTAATTCAACGGGGATGCGATCGATTGGTTTCTATTGCTTTAGCTGGAAATACGCCAAGCCTTAACGCCTCTGTTGCGACCGGTATGGCATTGTATGAAGTTTATCGCCAGCGCCAATTTAAAACCTTACATCTGGATAGATCTCATCCAATGGGGTTGAAAAAAAGTGAGGTTGCAGAGTATAACAAACCATAGCTGATGAAATAATTGAAATTATTTAAGGCTGTGAAGCTTTATCAAGATGCCACTGAATGCCACTGAAAAAATAGCGAGATAACAATGCAGGAATCTTTGGTAAGACTCATCGATTTTTTTGGTTTTGCTTGGTGGGTAAAGGTTAAAACCGATTCTCCTCGCTGTACTTATTATTTCGGTCCTTTTCTCAGTCGCCAAGAGGCAGAAAGTGAGAAGCCAGGATACTTAGAAGATTTGCAGTTGGAAGGCGCTCAAGGTATTGCAGTTTTAATCAAGCGGTGTAAGCCGACAAAGTTAACGGTTTACGATGACTTGGCAGAATCGCCTACCAAAAGCCTAGAAGTCTCTGTTCTGTAAGAAGTGAACGAATCCTGATTGATAAAGGTTCTAGCGCTTGTTTGACTGTCAATACCTTGGTGAGTTGCTAATGGGTACTCAGGAGACAGCAGTGCTTTGCTAAAAACCAATTTCCAGCGGGATTCAGATGTCCGCTAACGACGACAGTCTGTTCTGCATCCAAGTCCTGAAGTAGATGATCGATGCTAGCGTTTAGCGTTACTAGACTCACGGTGCGATCGCTTAGGTGCTTGGGATTAGTAATAAACAGTTCATACTGCTGTTTGCTTAACCGTTTAAAGATACCCGATAGTTCCACTTGAGTTGGGGAGAAACCACGTTCTACAGTTTTTTGGGTAGATTCTTGCGGTGTTGGAGCATAGCCTGATCCTGGATAGGCATCCGGTTGATTCAAATAAAACTGCTGCCAGTAGAGCCACTCTGGATGATCAATTGATTGGTTAAATAATGGAATTACGGCAGTGGGCGCGATCGCGTCGGTTAGTAGGGCTGTTTGAAGCGATCTCACCTGCAAATTTCGGGGCTGACAATCTTGTTCAATGCAGAGTGCTGCTGCCATTCCTGCGGCTTGCCCGATCCCCAACACGCAAGGCTGTAAACGAGTTGCGCCATTTGCCATGTGTGAGACAGAAATGTTTTTTTCGCAGACTAGAAAGCCATCGATTGTTTCAGGAATCAAAGCCCGATAGGGGATCGTAAACGGTGTTCCGGTCCAACGCCCGCCCCACCGGATGGATTTTGGCGCAAGTTTGATATCACCACTGGGATAGTGATGGTCATTGGCATAGTTGCCGATCGCGATCGCATCACAGATATTCTCAGCCTGCTCACAGCCTTGAGCATTGACCACAATCGGTAATGCTGCCACCTGTCCTTTGGCGATCGGGAGTAGATCTTGCTCTCGTACTATCGTTAGTCCCCTTAATCGGCGGCTTTCTCGATAGTAGGGGTGTAGCGCGTAGGCACTTGGCGAGTTTTGAGTTCTAAGTTTTGAGTTTTGAATGGGAAACACATCTTCAGCTAGCCCATAGCGTCGTCCTAGTTGGGTTTGGATAAAGTGAGCAAAACCTTGGGAATGCCACAGCGCTTCTTGCAAAAATTGCTGTTTGTCGGACTCTGTGCCGATTAATCGCTGAACGCCTTCCCCATAATCATTGCCGTGAATGGGCCAATTGATCATAAAGCGATCGCCCGGAAGCCGTCCATAATTCAAAAACTTGTCGCCGCCGTAATCTGCCCATGCGTTCTGAAATACCTCAGGATTGTAATGGGGGGGAACCGGGATCACAGGTGCCTCGCTCCCCTCGCCCCTATCCTGCATGACCATGACCCAAGTGGGAGCCTGCACCGGATAGGTTTCAATCAGGGCATTGGCTGCTGTTGGAGCGCTGGGTTCTCCAAACTCTGCCTGCAACTCCCAACCCCAACGATGGGGAATCTCGCCCAGTGCCAACAGATCCCCCAGTTCTGTGCCATCTAGGATCACTTTGGCGTGAATCGTGTAATCGGCAAACTGAACGCCCACTACCTGGTTTTCCTGGCGCAACAGCGATCGCGGCACCTGTCCTGCAATCCATTTCAAATTGGGTAATGCTGCCACCCAATCGGCAAAAATCTCAGCGCCCACTCGCGGATCGTAGGTGAAAAAGCTGACCCAGCCGTGGTTCAATCCGGTTGGCTGTCGTTGTTCTAATTCTCGCAAAAAAGCGCCCCAAATCCCTGTTTGCCATGCCTCTAATTCGTTACCATCCGGTGCCGTTACGCCAGCACTCGTCAGCATTCCCCCCAGCCAGGAAAACTCACTGATTAAAATGACCTGCGCTCCCCGTCGCGCTGCCTGGAGTGCTGCTGCCGTTCCTCCTGTGCCCCCACCGACTACCAAAACATCCGTCGTCAATATTTGCATTTCTTTCTCTTGCCACTCAGCGACTTAGAAGCTACCAGAAATCATTTTAGGATGCGACCCAGCCTGGTTTGATGATGAGCGCTTCTGTCATCGCGCTGCGTAGTTTCTCGTGGGAACCGACATGATAGAAGTGCTGATGGGTTCGCGTGTCTAAGTTTGACCAGGATTGTTGAATATGATCATTTTGACGATAGCGATTCTCCAGCCACATGGATACAGCGAATCCGCAGGGTAACTGTTGGGCGATCGCGGCTAGTTTCTCTGCGTCTTCCAAGCTCCACTGGTTGTGATAGTCGGCATGGCGACCAATGTAAGGGGGATCAAAATACACATAATCTTCTGGCTTCGCAGCTTGGAGCGTTTGTTGCCAGTCGGCGATACACAGTTTCCACTGTTTGCCTATCATGCGTTGGGCAACCCAGTCAACTTGGTTAGAAATTTTGGTGATGTAACTCTGAGAAAATCGCTGGGGTTTTTGGCAAAAAGGCACATTGAATTGTCCTTTGCTATTAAACCGCATTAACCCATTGAAACAGGCGCGATTGAGAAATAAAAAGTCTAAGGGGGATGGCGCTTGGTTAAAGCGATCGCGCACTGTGTAGTAGTATTCTGCTCCGTGTTGCCGTAACATTTCGCCTTCTTGGACTAAAAATTTTTGTACCGATGCGCGATCGATAGTTCCCTGCTGAATCGCTTGATAAAACCCAATGATGTGGGGATTGGTATCGGCAAGCACTGCCCGGTGAGGAAGCCGATTGAAGGCAACTACTCCCGATCCTAAAAAGGGTTCAATCCAGGTGGCATCCTTTGTTTCTTGCCAAACAATTTGGTTCAAGATAAAAGGCACCAATTTTGTTTTAATTCCCTGGCATTTGATGGGGGGAACGCCAATGTGGGTCAGTTGGAGCGAGGCAGAAGTCATAAATGAAAGTGGATAGGGGTAGGGGAATGAGATGATTAAACAATGCAGAGATCTGGAGGATAGGTGGACATGGGCAATCAAGCGATTCCGGTTGAAGCTATTAAATACGACGATCGCGGTTTAGTTCCGACAATTGTGCAGGACTATTTGGATGGCACCGTGCTGATGATGGCATGGATGAACCAAGAGTCGTTGCAAAAGACGATTGAAACGGGTGAAACCTGGTTTTGGAGTCGATCGCGGCAGGAATTTTGGCATAAGGGCGAAACTTCAGGTCATTTGCAACTCGTGAAATCGTTACGCTATGACTGCGACAGCGATTGTTTGCTGATTACCGTAGAGCAAATTGGCGATATTGCTTGCCATACGGGGGAACGAAGCTGTTTTCATCGCGTGAATAGCCATGTGGAGGCACCCCCTGCGGATACGCTATCTCAGGTGTATGCGGTGGTGCGCGATCGCCGCGATCATCCCACCGAAACCTCTTATACCTCTAAGCTGTTTGCGGGAGGCGATAACAAAATTCTCAAAAAAATTGGCGAGGAATCCGCTGAGGTGGTGATGGCGTGTAAGGATGATGATCCGGCTGCCAAGGATGCGGTGACACAATCGGCGATCGCGGGCGAAGTTGCCGATTTGTTCTACCATACGCTGGTTGCCTTGGCTCATCACAACGTCGATCTCAAAGCTGTGTATCGCAAGCTGCAAGAGCGCCGAAGTTGATCTCTGAATCTAAAGAACTTGTTTAACCTAATGTGCAACTAATTCGCCCTCATCCCAACCCTTCTCCCCAAGGAGAAGGGCTTTCAGACATTTCCGGTTCCCTCGCCCGATGGGAGAGGGCTAGGGTGAGGGCGGTCTTTGCAAGGAGAAGGGCTTTCAGACATTTCCGGTTCCCTCGCCCGATGGGAGAGGGCTAGGGTGAGGGCGGTCTTTGCATTGTTTCAGGAAAGTCGCACATTGCGTTATTCAATACGGCACTGGAATCATTTTTTGCCAGGTGGCAATCTGGGTTTGAGCTTCTGAATAAACAGAAGTGTTGGAGGGAATGCGTTGGGCGATCGCGATCGCGGCGGCGGGGTTGCTTGTTGCTTGCTGTTGGGCGAGTTGCAGAAGTTGCAGACTCCAATCATTAACGGCGGTTGTAGCTTCAGAGCGCAGAGCGGCGGGGCGAGTGATTTGATTTGCCAGTTGAATGGCATTGGCAAGGCTAGCAGGGAGTCCAACGCTGGCAATTTGTCGCGCATCTTGCAGAGTCCGTTCCGCTTGGGCAAGATCACTTTGTGCCTGGGCTTGGTCAGCGTCTGCTTGAAGTTGCCTACGCCAAGGAGCCAGCGCCGCTTGCGCTTCACCATAGAGCGATCGCCCAGACCGAATTTGTTCGGCAATTTTAATGGCAGTTCGCAAATTTCCAGCATTGGCATAGGCACGCGCTTGATCGAGATAGGGCTGATCTTGAATCTGCTGAATTTGGCTCGTCCACTGCTGAATTTTGCTCTGAGCTTCTTTGGAAAGGGCGCGTCCCGCTGCGATCTGATTTGCCTGATTAACAGCCGCTTGCAGGGAAGCCACATCAGCCGGCAGGGCAAGCTGGTCGGCTTGATCGAGAATGGGGCGATCTTGCGAAATTTGAACTTCGGACTCCCACGCTTGAATTTGAGTTTGCGCTTCCCGATAGCGAGGATTGGCCGGAGAAATCAGCGAGGCGGCGGCGATCGCGGCTTCCAAACTTCCCCCTCTGGCTTGCACCAGTAGACGGGCACGCTCAAGCTGAGCCAATCCGGTAATGCTGTACTGCCAGCGAGTAATCCACTGCTGCGCTTTTTTGTAAAGTGGACGGTTGGGCTGAAGGCGCTGCGCCTGACTAATGGCAGCTTCCAGGTTAACAACGGTATCTTGCCATGCCTGCGACTGAGCATTTGCCAGGATAGTAAAGTCCTTTACTTCTTCTTCGAGCTTCGCGTTTTTAGGGATTTTGTTGGCGATCGCGATCGCCTCCTGCAAATTTCTGCGCTCCAATGTCTCTTCTGCAAGCGCTAACATTTTGCGCCCAAACCCTTTGATTTTGGATTGAGCCAGCGGATAGATGTAGCTGTCTGGGCGAATCTGCTCTGCTAACTTGACGGCTTCTAGTAGGTTTGCCAAGCCGCCGTCATCGGCTAACCGTTCTGCTTCATACAGCTTGTTGCCATCAATGCGAGCGGTGTTGATCCGATTGGTCAACTCATCATATTTCGTGGTTTGCCAATAGCGATTATCTAGATTCAATAGATCGATCGCAAACTGAAAAGCTTGTCGCCACTGCCGCTTTTTCATCGCTGCTTCGGCATTTTGGTAGGCTTTTTCTGCCGATGCCCAAATCGTTTGCCAATGGTTTACCCGCTTCTCAACCAGCTTATGCGCCGTCACGCGAGTCGGGATTTTTTGAGCCGCATCAATCGCTTCCTGAAGCTTTCCTTGTTGAAACAGGTCTTCTGCGAGCTTCAGTACTTCTTGCGACCATAGTTCTACCAGTCGGTTTGCCTCTGCGCGCATGGCATGATCGGCGGGCAAGCCATCCACTAAGACGATCGCTTCGAGCAAATCATTCGCCGTTTGCTTACTTGCCGCAATTCGGGCACATTCAAACCGCATCGAGGCAGAGGCAAGAGGCCAAAACACCGCTGGGCAGTTGGGCAATCCTGGTAGTTGAAAAATATATGCCAGTGCCAATGCCGCAGAGCCACCGCAGACTATAAAGCTAACAAGCAACAATGTTTTCCAGTTCAACAGTCGCCGTCGCCAGCGATCGCCCAATTGCCGCAGTTGGCTTCTTTGGGGTTGCGTAGGCTGAGAACCAGCGGTCTTGTTTGCGGGCTTATTTAAAGAAGGGAATTGCTGCAAATCTTTATAGGGTTGAGATGCAGGATGCGAAGCGGGCGATCGCGGTTGAACCTGGGTTGCCTTCTCGGTTCTAGTTGGAGGTTTGATGGCTCCTGAAACTGGGCGATCGCTTGCCACTGAAGCAGGCTGAGAAACAGGCGGGGGAACTGCTCTTGCCGTCCGCTTGGGGGCTAAAGGCGGTATGCCTTGCCCAGTAGATCGCGACTCTCTCTGCCATTCATCCTGTGGGATCTGGGTCTGCCGCGCTGGCTGTTGCTCCGGATTTCCTCGTTCTCTAGCCATAAATCATCTTAGAGAGCCATTCTTTAGCCCTGCTGCAATTCACACCGTTGACATCCTACTCCCAACCTGCAAAAAGACCAAACAATCGCAGTTAGCTCTATCGGAAGCTTAGTGTTGGCAATAGTACTCAATTTACGAGGAAATGACTATAAATTCAGTTTCAGCGCCGTCTCTTAACCTCGGATAGTACTTACTGTTAGCCATACCGATTTCAGCAGTAATAGTGATATATTTCTTGCACTGTTCGCGAAGCGTGCGGTCAACGCACTCCCCCTCAGTCCCCCCTGATAAGAGGGGGACTGAGGGGGCAAGGGGATCTTTAGCTAGAGCGTCTAAACAATAAATGGGGTTAGGACACCACCACAAAATCGGTGACATCAATCAGGTTGAAGTTCACATTATCCAGATATGCCAATACTTCACCCGTTGCCGTCACCAACAGCCGGGTACGAGTACCCTCCTGCTGAACCGTCAGTTGGTTGTAGGTCAATCCCCCTGCTAAAACGAATTTATCCGTACCATTCTGGAAGTCCTGAATCGTGTCAGTCCCTTCGCCTGCCGTCAGGACAAAGCGATCGCTGCCGTTGCCCCCGTTGAGGATGTCGTTGCCCAGACCGCCGCGCAGCACATCATCCCCATTACCACCCAACAGGAAGTCATTGCCAGCCCCTCCAAACAAAGTATCTTCGCCATTGCCGCCATTAATGCGATCGTTCCCGGCAGTGCCATTTAGGGTATCTTTGCCATTGCCCCCGTTCAGGTTGCGTCCAACAGTGACGGTAAAGGTGGTGGGTGTGACGAGATTGCCATCACTGACATTGACGGTAATCGTTGCGGTGCCAAATTGGTTGTTGGCAGGAGTGAGGATCAGAGTACGATTGGCACCAGAGCCACCGAAGACAATGTTGCCGTTGGGAAATAGGGCAGTGTTGCTGGAGGTTGCCGTCATGGTTAAGGAACTCGCGGCGGTTTCCACATCGCTAATGGTGAAGGAAATGGGAGAGGTGGCGGTGTTCTGCCCAGTGGTTTGGTCGGCGATCGTGCTAACCACTGGCGCATCATTTACCGACGTAATCACCAGATTGAAGTTGCTGGCGGCAGAGAGATTTCCGGCATCGGTAGCGGTGACTTTCAGCGCCAGGGTGCCGTTGAAGTTGAGCGGCGGAGTTCCGGAGAAAGTGCCTGTTGCGGAGTCAAAACTGAGCCAACTGGGCAACGCGGTGTTATCCGCGAGGGAGGCACTTAGGGCAAGGGTGGAATTATCCACATCGCTGAAGGTGTTAACAGGAATCGTGAAATTCACCGCTGTGTCTTCAGGACTACTCTGATTACCAAGGGGATTGGCAACAATGGGCGCATCGTTGACGGCGTTAATGGTAAGCCCGACTGTTGCCGTGTTGGAGGCAAAGGTGCCATCGCTGAGGGTGTAGGTGAAGGAATCACTGCCGTTGGCGTTGGCAGTGGGGGTGTAGGTGAAGTTGCCGTTGGCATTGAGGGTGAGGATGCCGTTGGTGAGGAAAATTGCCGTGCCGACATTCGCGGCGCTGCCATTGACAGTAGCGACGGTAAACGGATTATTATCTGGGTCGCTATCCGCCCCGTTAGGAGTGGTGTTGGTGATCACGTTACCCGTCAGCGTCGTGTCTTCATTGGTGGTGAAGCTGTCATTGGTAGCAATAGGGGGGGTGTTAGGGAGGGAAGAGCCAAACTCAAAAGCTCCAATATCCACGGTGCCGCCGATGATGCGAACAAAGCCGCGCTGGTCGGTGGTGACTCCGGCGGGAATCAGAGCGTTGCTACCCGCATTAATCGCGAGGCTCCCCGCTACCAAGGCGAGGGTTTGGGTAGCACCGCCGTTGGTGGCAAGGGGACCGAGGATGCTGGCGAGGGCGGCGGGTGTCAGACTATCGCTGGTTGCCAGGATATCGCTGGCGAGGGGCGTGAAATTGACCAGGGCTTGGGCAGTGGTTTTGTTGCTGTCGCCCAACAGGTTGTAGCCGTCCGAGGTGACTGAGAAATCGCTCCTAATTTCCGAGCCAATCGGGGCAATATTGCCTGCCACAATGCTGTTGCTCAAATTCAGCGTGCCACTGAAGTTGAAGATGCCGCCGCCGCCACCGAAAGAGGCGTTTGAGTTTGTTGCGGTATTGCCGCTGATGGTGCTGTTGAATACATCGACCCTGCCACGGTTGAAGATGCCACCGCCGCTGCCGCTCGAGTTGCCAAAGAGGGTGCTGTTGATCACATTCACTCTGCCCCCGTTGATGATGCCACCACCGCTACTGCTGGACGAATTATTAGTCAGGAGACTATTACTGAGCGTCAACGTCCCACTCTCATTGGCAACGGCTCCCCCGTTCGTGCCACCGCTATTGCCAGAGACAGTACTGTTATTGATCGCGGTGGTGCCGACGTTGCCGATCGCACCACTACTGGTGGACGTGTTGTTGCTGATGGTGCTGTTGTTGACAGTTAATGTGGCAGGGACATTGCCTCCCAAGGCACTGTCCCTGCCACCGTTGTTGATGCCACCCGTGCGAGTCGCTGTGTTCCCCGTAATCGTGCTGTTATTCACCACCAGGGCACCCAGGTTGTTGATGCCGCCACCATAAAAGTCTCTGGTAGAAGTGTTTGTAGCCCGACCGCCTGTGATGGTCAGCCCGTTGAATTCTGCGGTGGCTCCAATGTTGACTTGAAAGACGCGGACAGCGTTATTGCCGCTGACGGCAATGGCATTGCCCCCATTAATGGTGGTTTTGGCGCTATCGGTCAGCGTCAGTTGTCCCAGTTGGCTGTCGAGGGTAATTGTGCCGCTGAGGTTGAAGTCGATCGTGTCTGCCACTCCAACGCTAGCATTTGCCTGGTCGATCGCTTCCCTCAATGAAAGAACTCCGTCACCTGCATCTACTACGTCGTTAGTCGTCGTTACTGTATAGGTTGCCAGGACGTTTTGGTAGGCTGCCTGTGCCCAGTCGGAGAGAAACTCGGAGGTTTCAATACTGCCCGTCGCAAATTCCAGTTCCCAATCCCCACCCAAGGCACTACTGCCCGTCAGGTCACTCGATGCCGCCACATCTGCTCCCGTGAGTGCCGCAATCTGACTAACAAAATTCTGTCCCGTGGCATCTGCCGCTAGATCACAGCCGTAGAACAGCAAGTCTGCGTCTTCAGTCAGGAACCTTGACCAGGATTGCAAGATTCCGGCGTAGTCGATCAGGTTAGCGCTATTTAGACTGGTATTGCCCAGTTGCAACGCGCCATTGCTGCCGTGGGAAAACACTGACACCGAAGCCAAATTGCTGTAGCCTGCCAACACTTGGCTGATCTGGCTCAGTTCATCGCCAGCGGGATTGAGCAGATAGACCGCAGTGTTGGGGGCGAGTCCATCCACCAGGGTTTGATAGTCGGATAACCCCGTATCGACAAAGGCGATTCGTGAAACGTTCGCGAAGCTTCCCACAGGACTCCCTACGGGAATCGCGCTGCTAGTGCTGCTCCTGCTCAAAGCCAGCGGTGCAAACGGCTCGCTCAGGGGAGAAGCAACCCACAGGGAGGCAGGCATATCAAACGTTGGAACAGGACGCGCGATCGCGGACACTGGGACTTGGGAATCAATCATTACAATTACTCGCCTATAAAATATCAAACTGTGATAAAAACTACATACAGATATCCGCCGCCCAAGGAAATCGAAAATTTTCCACGGCAATAAAGGCTGCCCCTAAAAAAGCAACTCTTATTGTCCTGAGACTTGGGTTCTGTGAATACCCGTAAATTATCTACTGTCAATTTCCCTAGCGTAGATTTGACAAAACTATAAAATATTTCTATGACTAATTAATTAAATATTCCGTAAATTTACAGAATCTTAAAATTAACTGGTGAAAAGGGAATAAGTACTTTCTCTGAGTACTCATCAGTTCAGTGGATTGCGACTCTGCTTAATCCACTGAGAGCAGACCGCCAACTCGGTTCCTAGTGTCGTAGTTTCTTACCCGGTGGGCAATCTTATAGCGCGCCCTTTGTTCCCTAAGATACTGCTAGTCTTGCCTTTTGCTTGTTGAGATGCAGGCAAGACGGTAGGGGGCAATCTAAACATGTCGCGATCGCCCAGAGCAACTCTGATTCTGGCAGCGTCACGGTTTGATCTTGGAGCGCAATCACACTACAGGCACTGACGATCACTTGTTTCAGTTTGGCAGACAGCGAACTCAGCCGTTCCAGGCTGCTTTTCAACTGGTTAAAGTTGCCGTTGGGTGTCGTAGTAGGAATTTCTCGCGTACTGGCTCCGGGTAACTGATACACCCCCGATCGAAAAGCATAGGCAATAGTATCCGGCTCCGTGTGCCCGACTCGCGCCATGGCTGCCAAAACCATCAAACAGTCTTGCCAAACGGACTCTAATGGATCGGTTGCCGCGATCGCGGGTTGTGGTACACGAGGCTGCAATCGATGCTGAAGTCCTGTATAAATCACAAACTCGGTGAGTGACCAGCGTTTATCCACGATTGCCAAGCCCTGGAGAACTTTGAACAACTGCTGCAATTCGCTAACAGTAGCTTGCTGCAAAACAGGAATTGCCGAATCAAGCAGCGGCAGGCGCAAACGGGGATTGGAGGTCTCCAAAACTTTACCGCTCTGGATCGTTAGATCGGCAAGGGAAACAGGCACCGTTTGCTGTAGCCACATTTCTTGCTGGGCGCGAACAGAAGGATTTTGATAGTCCAGCATGAGGCTTTGGGCGATCGCGATCGCGCCTTCCAAGGTTTGGGTTCCCTGCTGTAAGATTTCTGGCACTGGAGCAACTCGCGCATTGGGTAATGAAGTCGATCGAGATGAAGAAGGAGCTTGACTGCGAGGCTGGGAAGCACTTGAGGTATTTGAAACGACTGACGAAGCAGCGGGTGTGGCGGCGAAACCCATCACGCTGGATGACTGGGATGGCTGAGATGACTGAGAAGCGATTGAAGGGCTAGCGATCGCGTTTCCCACAACCGCTTCAGGCGGTACTTGACGGGCGACCCCACTCAACCGCTGCAAACGTTGGCGCGTAGGGGGATGAGTTGCAAACCAATCGGCACTCAGCCAGTTAGTATTTGCCTCCCCAAAAAAGAGATGGCTCATTGCCGCCGCTTGAGGTGCTGACACCCTCGCATGGTTGACATGAGATTCGATTTTTTGCAAAGCGCTAGCCAGTCCATCGGGGTTACGAGTAAACTGCACAGCAGAAGCATCTGCCAAAAATTCACGTTGCCGCGACACCGCACTTTGCAGAATCCGTCCAAAGAAATATCCCACTCCTCCAATCGCCATTAAAGCGATGCCCAGTGCGATAGTCGCGAAAAAGTTTGAGCCGGAATCAGACTCTTTTTCCGATGTGAAGGAAATGTCAGGGCTGTATTGCAGAACAAAACGACCCAAAATATAGATCAGCACAATGCCATGGAGCAAGCCGATGAGCTTCATGTTGAGCCGCATATCGCCATTCAAAATGTGGCTAAACTCATGCCCAATTACGCCCTGCAATTCATCTCGGTTCAGTGTTTCTAAACAGCCACGAGTCACCCCGATCGCCGCTTTTTGAGGTGAATTACCAGCCGCAAATGCATTAATACTGGTTTCGAGATCGAGCACAAAGACTTGAGGAGCCGGAATCCCAGACGCGATCGCCATTTCCGCCACAATATTCAACAACTGCTTTTCTAGGACGGTTGCCTGTTCTGGCTCAATCAACCGCCCCCCAAGCTCTTTTGCCACCGCTGCCCCGCCCTGCCTCAACTTGATTAGCTTAAACAGCGTTCCACTCAAAATCAACAGCAACGTTGGCACCGCCACGCTGAGCAACATCCCTGGACTCAGCAAGCTAATATTCGCCTTCAAAATCAGCCGACAGATCAGCCATAGAGCGAAGTGAATAGCGCCAATAATACCGACCAACGACAATAAATACAGCCACCCCAACCGACGAGTATTTTGATGGGCACGGTCTTGATGCTCAAAGAAGTTCATGAGTCAGTACCAAGTGTGAAAAAAGGGCGAATACATCTTTAAAACGAGACTCGTGGAGCAGCCTTTACTTCTGGAGTGGCTTCTTCTAGCAAGTTTGCCGTTTGAAAGTTAAATGAACCCGCGATCAAGTTGCTCGGAAATACTTCACGCTTGGTGTTATAGACGGTGACTGCATCATTGAAAGCTTGACGAGCAAAGGCAACTCGGTTTTCTGTAGACGTTAGCTCTTCCATGACCCGCGCCATATTTTGGTCCGCTTTCAAATCTGGGTAAGCTTCTGACAAAACCAGTAACCGCTCCAAACTGCCCGTCAGAACTGCCTCAGCCGATTCTAATTGCTGCATTGCTTGCGGATCACCGGGGTTTCGGGCGGCGCGACTGTTGGCACTCATGGCAGCGTTCCGGGCAGTAATCACCGCTTCTAGGGTTTCCCGCTCATGCTTCATATACCCTTTGGCAGTTTCTACCAGGTTGGGAATCAGATCGTAACGGCGTTGAAGCTGAACATCAATTTGGCTATAGGCATTTTTGTAACGATTTCGCAGCGTGACTAGGCTGTTGTAGGCGTTCATGATGATCACGCCAATCATCAGCACGAGCATGACCAGAAAAATGAGGAATCCCATAATCGTTGTGTTTGAAAGTGAAGGTGATTTTGAAGTGTAAAAGCTATACGTTAGGGTTCCCAATCAAACTGGGTCTATTGAGATCATCAAAAGTTTTTAGCTTAATTCCGGTGGTTCTTCTGGACTTAAAGTTATAAGTCTCAATCAGATCTTGTATCCGCGATCGCTAAAAATCCCACTCTTCAAACAACTCTACAACCGACATCGAAAATCCTGGAACGATCGCGTCCCCTTCTAACGCATCTTGAAGCCGCAGCAATCGATCCGGTTCGGGCGCATGGTAGACCAATACATATTTTTCATCCAAGACCCAGCCTAAGATGCCTTTATAAAAGTGGTCTACCGCTGTCCACAGCCAAATTTTGTTTTTTTTGATCCCACAAAGGTTTCCAGTTCATCCAGTTCACCTACCTGGGGAATTTGGTCTGGATCATCGGCATCCGGGAGATTTTCACCGACCGTTTTGACCCAGCTAATCACCGTCGTATGATGCACTCCTTTAACCCGTTCAATGCCCCGAAAGCCGATGCCATTGACATACATTTTGAGGCATTCCTGCCTGAACTCATCGGGATAGCCCAGATGAACTTGATAATCCTCAAGGAACTGTCGTCGGCAATCAGCACAAATGTGGTTTTGTTTACCTCTTCGATGTCCATTCTTACGGATGTTAGTCGATCCACATTCCGGGCATTGCATAGGTCATTTACTCAATATCATCCTTTAATTATGCAACGCCTGCCACAATTTCCATCGTCAGCACTTCTTGCTCGAATCGGTTGCCCTTGGGGGATCTCCTTAAGCAAGTCATCTACACAGCAAAAAACAGCGATGATAAACTCTTCAATAGTAAACATCAGTCCCACTCCAGCTAGATAGGTTGTACTTCTAGCATTGTCCAGTGGGACTTTTCTTGCAAGAACTTAGTTGCACATCGCGTTATTTTGGGCTTAATAAGACAGATTGCAGCGTATTTACACCGATAATACTTATGGCATTACTACACCATGATTCTGAAACCGCAGCCGTTGCGACTGCGCTGGCATTTGCTCAAATGACTGGAGTCACCGATACGCGCCCTTGGGGTTCTTTCACCGTTTTGGATGAAGGAGTCGGCTACAAAATTAAACGAATTGAAGTCAATCCGGGGCATCGTCTTAGCTTACAAATGCACTACCATCGAAGTGAGCATTGGATTGTGGTGTCTGGCACGGCAAAAGTGACCTGTGATCGAGAAGAAATCGTGCTGTGCAGCAATCAATCCACCTATGTTCCTCAAACCAAAGTGCATCGGTTGGAAAATCCTGGAGTGATTCCTTTAATTGTGATAGAGGTACAGAATGGAGATTATCTCGGAGAGGATGATATTATCCGTTTTCAAGATGATTATGTTCGGCAATAGATTAGCTCTGGCAATAAGCTAGTGATTTGAATGCATCACATCTCAATTCGGACGGCAGATATTCATCAGGCGATCGCGTTCTACGAAATGCTCGGTTTTGCCGTAAACGAGCGATTTACCACAGGTTACACCCTGGCGTGCTGGATGGAAGGGTTGGGGGGACGGATTGAACTGATTCAAATTCCCCAGCCTAAACCCGCACCCGATGCCTTTCACGACGAACATTATGTGGGGTATTACCATCTTTCTTTTGACCTGACTCACCACACTTCCGATCTTGCAACTTGGCTTAACACGCTTCAAGATCAGTTCAAACACGCTCAACTGCCACCGCTTCAGATATTGCTAGAACCAGAGCAACAAATGATCGGCGATCTCGTCTACGAAGTCGCCTTCATCGCCGACACGGACGGATTGCCACTAGAGTTTATTCGACTGTTGAAATAGGGAGCAGGAAAGTTTTGAGTTTTGAGTTTTGAGTTTTGAGTTTTGAGTTTTGAGTTTTGAGTTTTGAGTTTTGAGTTTTGAGTTTT